>JBAWHI010000589.1:0-9677 GCA_049593675.1 Nocardioides sp. | reverse complement strand
TCCTGCTTCGAGATCGGCCGGGGGGACGGCGGTGGCTCGTGGTGGGCCACGTCGGACCGGGCGTGCGACGGGTCGGCCAGCGCCTCCCACTCGTCGAGGAGGGAGGAGTCGGTCTGCCGGATGGTCTCCCCCAGCCACTCGACCAGGTCGTCGAGCTCGGGCGTGCGGTGCTGCTCCGGCACCGTCTGCCGCAGGGTCCGGTAGGCGTCGCTCAGGTAGCGCAGCACCAGCCCCTCCGACCGAGCCAGCTGGTAGCGGCTCACGAAGTCGGTGAAGCTCATCGCCTGCTCGTACATCTCGCGCACGATCGACTTCGGGGACAGCGCGTCCTCGCGCAGCCACGGGTGGCGCTCGCGATAGATCTCGTACGTCGCGGTCAGCAGCTCGGCGAGCGGCTGCGGCCAGGTGACCTCCTCGAGCAGCAGCATCCGCTCCTCGTACTCGATCCCGTCGGCCTTCATCTCGGCCACCGCCTCACCCCGGGCCAGGTGCTGCTGCTGGTAGAGGATCTGGCGCGGCGCCTCCAGCACCGCCTCGATGACCGAGACGATGTCGAGCGTGTAGGTCTCGGCATCGCCGGACACCGGGTCGGGATCGAGCAGGTCCAGGGCGGCGAGCGCGAAGTGCGCGAGCGGCTGGTTGAGGGCGAAGTCGACCGGCAGGTCGGTCGTCAGCACGTAGCGACGACCGAACTCGTCGGGCTCGTCGAGACGGGTCAGCGTCTCCGAGCGGAGCAACGACCGGGCCAGTCGCAGTGCCCGCCGGGCGAGCCGCAGCTGCTGACGGCGGTCCTCGTGGTTGTCGGTGAGCAGTCGCCGCATCACCGCGAACGCGTCCTCCTCGCGAGCGAGGACGTTGATCAGCATCGCGTTGTCGACCTTCATCCGCGAGACCAACGGCTCGGGCTGCCCCTCGACGAGCTTGTCGTAGGTCTGCTCGGTCCACACGACCGTGCCCTCGGGCGGCTTCTTCAGCTGCGCCTTGCTGCCCCGCTTCGCGCGCTTCTCGTCGCTCATCGCGGCGTTCTTGGCCGCGGACTTCGCCTTCGCGCGCTCGTTGGCGATGGTGTGCTCCGGCGCCTGGACGACGACGTAACCCGCGGTGTCGTAGCCCGCGCGGCCCGCGCGGCCGGCGATCTGGAGGAACTCGCGGCTGCGGAGCACACGGGAGCGGCTGCCGTCGTACTTCGCGAGCGCGGTGAAGAGCACGGTGCGGATCGGGACGTTGATGCCCACGCCGAGGGTGTCGGTGCCGCTGATCACCCGGAGCAGGCCCTCCTGGGCGAGCTGCTCGACGATGCGGCGGTAGCGCGGCAGCATCCCGGCGTGGTGGACGCCGATGCCGCGGCGCAGCAGCTTCGACAGCGTCTTGCCGAACCCGGCGCCGAAGCGGAAGCCCTCGAGCCGGATGGCGATCTCGTCGCGCTGCGCCCGGTCTGCGCCCGCCCACCCCGCGTTGAGCAGGGAGGTGGCGTGCTCGACGGCGTCCTTCTGGGTGAAGTGCACGACGTAGACCGGCCCCTGCCCCGTCGTGACCAGCTCCTCGAGGGTCTCCGCGAGCGGCGTCAGCTGCCAGGAGAAGGTCAGCGGGACCGGGCGTACGGCGTCGGCGACGACGGTGGTGTCCCGGCCGTTGCGCCGCGTCAGGTCGGCGGCGAGCTCGGTGACGTCGCCCAGGGTGGCCGACATGAGCAGGAACTGCGCCTGCGGCAGCTCCAGCAGCGGCACCTGCCAGGCCCAGCCCCGGTCCGGCTCCGCGTAGAAGTGGAACTCGTCCATGACCACCAGGCCCACGTCGGCGTCCCGGCCCTCGCGGAGGGCGATGTTGGCCAGCACCTCGGCCGTGCAGCAGATGATCGGCGCATCGGCGTTGACCGCGGCGTCGCCGGTGAGCATGCCGACCTCGTCGGCTCCGAACTCCTCCACCAGCGCGAAGAACTTCTCGCTCACCAGCGCCTTGATCGGGGCGGTGTAGAAGGAGACCCGGCCCTCGGCGAGCGCAGCACGGTGCGCGGCTTCGGCCACCAGCGACTTCCCGGACCCCGTCGGCGTCGCCAGCACGACGTTGTCGCCGGCCAGGAGCGAGAGGATCGCCTCTTCCTGGTGCGGATAGAGCGACAGCCCACGCGCGGCGGCGTTGTCGGTGATGTCGTCGAGCAGATCGGTCACGAGCTCAGCCCCTGGCTCTCGGATGCGCGGTCGCGAAGACCTCGCGCAGGTTGTCGACGGTGACCAGGGTGTAGACCTGCGTGGTCGTGACCGACGCGTGGCCGAGGAGCTCCTGGACCACCCGCACGTCGGCCCCGCCGTCGAGCAGATGCGTGGCGAACGAGTGCCGCAGGGTGTGCGGCGAGACGTCCCGGGTGACCCCGGCCCGCTCGGCCGCCTTGACCAGCACCGCCCAGGCCGACTGGCGCGAGAGCCGCCCGCCCCGGGCGTTGAGGAAGAGCGCCGGAGTCCCGCGATCGGAGGTGACCAGCTCGGTGCGCCCGCGCACCAGGTAGGCGTCGACGGCCTCGCGGGCGAAGGACCCGACCGGCACGATGCGCTCCTTGCCGCCCTTGCCGCGCAGCAGCACCGTCCCGACAGCCTCCTCGGTGTCGGGCAGCATCAGATCGTCCACGTCGAGCCCGACGGCCTCGGAGATCCGGGCACCGGTGCCGTAGAGCACCTCCAGCAGCGCCCGGTCGCGCAACGCGAGGGTGGTGCCGGGAGCGCCCGCGGCGTCCAGGATCGCCTCGACGTCGGCCAGCGGCAGCGCCTTCGGGAGTCGCTTCGCCGGAGTCGGGGGCTTCACCCCGCTCGCGGGGTCGACGCCCGCGAGCCCGTCCGCGACGGCGAACTTGTGGAAACCTCGCACCGCCACGACCGTACGGGCGGCCGACGTCGAGCTGAGGGCCGGGTGCTCCTGGTCGCCCTGCCGCAGCCGCACCAGGAAGTCCGACACGATGGCCTCGCTGACCTGGTCCAGGTCGTCGACGCCGCGCTCGGCGAGGTAGGCCTGATAGCGACGCAGGTCGCGGCGGTACGACGTCAGCGTGTTCGTCGCGAGGCCGCGCTCGACCGAGAGGTGGTCGAGGTAGGTGCGGACCGCTCGCGTGATGTCAGCCAATTGCTCCCTCGAGGCTGACGGTCTCGAGCCCGACCGCGGCACCCACGGGGGCGTTGGTCAGCTGGCCGTCGTGGGTGTTGAGTCCCAGCGCGAGCGACCGGTCGTCGCGGCAGGCCTGCGCCCACCCCTTGTCCGCGAGCGCGACCGTGTAGGGCAGCGTGGCGTTGGTGAGGGCGTAGGTCGACGTGTTCGGCACAGCACCCGGCATGTTGGCGACGCAGTAGAACGTCGAGCCGTGCACCTGGAAGGTCGGGTCGGCGTGCGTCGTCGCCCGGGTGTCCTCGAAGCAGCCCCCCTGGTCGACCGCGATGTCGACCAGGACGGACCCGGGCTTCATCTGCGAAACCAGCTCGTTCGAGACCAGCTTCGGCGCGGCGGCACCCGGGATCAGCACCGCACCGATCACCATGTCGGCGTCGCGCACCTGCTGCTCGAGCGCGAGCTTGGACGACGCGAGCCCGTGCACCCGGTTGTTGTAGCGCCAGAACGACATCCGCAGCTTGTCGAGGTCGGTGTCGAGCAGCGTCACGTCCGCGCCCATGCCGAGCGCGATGTTCGCGGCGTTCTGTCCGCTCACGCCGGCGCCGATGATGACGACCTTCGCGTTCGCGACCCCGCCGACACCGCCCATCAGGACGCCTCGCCCACCCTGGGCCTTGAGCAGCGAGTAGGCGCCGACCTGAGGTGCCAGGCACCCGGCCACCTCCGACATCGGGTACAGCAGCGGCAGGCCTCCCGAGGGCAGCTGCACGGTCTCGTACGCGATCCCGGTGACCTTGCGCGCCAGCAGCTCCTCGGTCAGCGGCTTGTCCGCGGCGAGGTGGAGGTAGGTGAAGAGCGTCAGCCCCTCGCGCATCCGGCCGTACTCCTCGGCGACCGGCTCCTTGACCTTGAGCACCATGTCGATGGAGCCGTCGGTGCCCCACGCGGCCTCCGGATCGGCCACCATCGTCGCTCCGGCCGAGACGTACTCCTCGTCGGGGATGGAGGAGCCCAGCCCGGCGCCCTGCTCGATGAAGACGTCGTGACCATGAGCCACCAGCTCGTGCACACCGATCGGTGTGATGGCCACGCGGTACTCGTGGTTCTTGACTTCCTTCGGGACGCCGATCCTCATGCGGTTCTCCTCGGTAGCTTGCCTCGCAGCGACACTATCGCCCCCGAACCCCGACTCCGGCTACCCCGGCGTCAGGCTCACCGAGCGATCAGACCGCGCGCGGACGCGTGGAGGACCGCGATCGCCAGATGCCCGTCCTGGACCCGCCCGTCGAGCACCGCGTCGATGAGCTCGCCGGCCGGCACCCAGCCGACCTCCATGTCGGCCTCCTCGTGCTCGGGCTGGAAGTCGCCGCGCCCGACCTCGGTGAGACCGCGGGCCAGGAAGAAGTGGGCCATCTCGGCGGAGACGCCGGGCGAGGAGTACGCCGACGCGAGGTGCGACCACTGATCGGCCTCGAACCCGACCTCCTCGACCAGCTCGCGGCGCGCGACGTCCAGCGGGTCCTCCCCCTCGACGTCACAGAGCCCGGCCGGCAGCTGGACCAGACGCCTGCCGACCGCGTGCCGGTACTGCCACACGCACAGCACCCGGTCCTCGTCGTCGACCGCGAGCACCACGGACGCGCCGGGGTGCTCGATCACGAACCGGGAGAACGGATCCTCGTCGTGGCGGCCGGGCCGTCGTACCCGGTCGTCGCGCACACGCACGACCCAGCCCCCGCCGTCCCACACGGGACTGCTGCCGGTCACGGGCCACTGCTCGGGCAGATCCTCGAGGACAGGGCGGGGCTCAGGAGGTGCCATGCCGGCCGAGGCTACCGTCGCCGGTACGGCGGCCGACACCACCGCCACGTGGCGAATGAGCGGACTGCAGCACCGAAGCGAATCTAGAGTGATCCCACCCGCGGCCCGATGGCGCGTCCGGGCCGGAGAGCAGAGGAGTGGGCCGTGAAGCTGGCTGGGACGCGGGTCGTCGCCGCGGACATCGATCGGATGACGGAGAAGCTCTGGATCCTGGACGGCGAGAACCGTCCCGCCAAGCACTCCGCCTTCTGGGTGCTCCTGCTGCTGGCCGCCGTCATCGCCTCGGCCGGCGTGGTCTCCGACTCCACCGCCACCGTCATCGGCGCCATGATCGTGGCCCCCCTCATGACACCGATCCTCGGCACCGCGCTGGCGATCGTGCTGGCTCGGCGCAAGCAGATGCTGGTCAACGCCGCGCTGGTCGTGGTCGGGGCGCTCTCGGTGATCGCGGTCGGCTTCATCATCGGTCTGGGGCACCCCTTCCCCATCGACGCCGCCAACAACAGCCAGGTCGCCGGACGCGTGAGCCCCCACCTCATCGACCTGCTGGCGGCGCTGGCCACCGGCGCGGTCGGTGCCTTCGCCCTCATCCGCTCCGACATCTCCGACACCCTCCCGGGAGTCGCCATCGCGATCTCCCTGGTGCCCCCGCTGGCCGTCGTCGGCATCACCCTCGAGTCCGGGTTCCCGGACCAGGCACTCGGTGCCCTGCTGCTGTTCAGCACCAACGTCGCCGCCATCATCGGGACCGGCACCGTCGTGCTGCTGGGCTTCAGCGTCCGAGAAGCAGCGATCGAGGGTGGCTTCGAGGTCGGGCAGCTGACCGGGCGAACACTCGCGGTGATCGCCCTCATGGTCGTGGCGGTCGCCGTCCCCCTGGCGTTCGGCAGCATGAACGCCTACCAGCAGCAGTCGACGATCAGCGCTGCCAAGCCGGTCGCCGACAGCTGGGCGAAGTCCGAGGGCTGGCGGATCGAGAGCGTCGACTACGACCAGGGAGAGCTGCAGATCACCGCGCTCGGCCCACCGCCCACCATCGATGTGCAGGAGCTGCGCACCCAGCTGGACGAGGCCGGCCTCGAGGACGTCGAGGTCTCGGTGCGGCTCGTGGTCGGCGGCGTCGCGACCATCGAGCCGAGCAGCGATGACTGAGACCAGCGGGTCCGACCACCACCCGATCAGGACGAGGCGCGGAACCCTTCACCGTCACTAGGCTCGCCGTCAACGGACGACAGAGCGGACGGCACTCATGGTCAAGCCCCAGGTGGTCATCGTCGGCGGCGGCTTCGCCGGGCTCTTCGCGGCCAAGTTCCTGCGTCGGGTCGACGTCGACGTCACCGTCATCGAGCGCAACAACCACCACCTCTTCCAACCACTGCTCTACCAGGTCGCGACCGGCGTGCTCAGTGCCGGAGACGTCGCCCCTCCGCTGCGCGAGGTGCTCAAGCGCCACACCAACGTCCGGGTCGTCATGGGAGAGGTCACTGGGTTCGATCTCGCCGGCCGGACCCTCCAGGTTCGCCACCCCCGGTCGACGGTCGAGGTGCCCTACGACTACCTGGTCGTCGGCACCGGCGTCGGCGGCTCCTACTTCGGGCACGACGAGTTCGCCCCGTTCGCGCCCGGCATGAAGACCCTCGAGGACGCGCTCGCGCTCCGCACCCAGATCTTCGGTGCCTTCGAGATGGCCGAGCTCGCCGAGACCGAGGAGGAGCGGGCCGCCTGGCTCACCTTCGCCGTCGTCGGCGGCGGCCCGACCGGGGTCGAGATCGCCGGGCAGATCACGGAGCTCGCGCAGCGCTCCTTGGGCCGCAACTTCCGACGCATCGAGCCCGGGTCGGCGCGGGTGATGCTGTTCGAGGGGGGTGGGGAGATCCTGCCCGGGTTCGGCGACGACCTGTCCGGCAAGGCCACCCGGGGCCTGACGAGGCTCGGGGTCGATGTCCGGGTGCACAGCAGGGTCGTCGGCGTCACCCGCGACGACATCAGCGTGTCGGGGGCCGACGGTGAGCACCGTTTCCCCTGCCGGACCAAGGTCTGGGCGGCCGGTGTGGCCGCGCCCCCGCTGGCGCGCTCCCTCGCCGACGCCGCCGGAGCCGGGGTCGACCGGGCGGGCCGGATCAAGGTGCTGCCCGACTGCACGCTCCCGGGTCACTCGGAGGTCTACGTCGTGGGCGACGTGATGTCTCTCGACGACCTGCCTGGGGTCGCGGAGGTGGCGATGCAATCCGGGATCCACGCGGCCGCCTCGATCAAGCGCCAGACGCAGGGAGACGGGGAGCCCCGCCCCTTCGTCTACCGAGACCTGGGCAGCATGGCCACGATCGCTCGGTTCAACTCCGTGGTGGAGTTCAAGGGGATCAGGGCCTCCGGCCTGCTCGGCTGGCTGATGTGGGCGTTCATCCACCTGACCTTCCTCACCGGCTTCAAGAACCGCTTCCTCACCGGCTTCCAGTGGGTCCTCAGCTTCGTCGGCAGAGCGCGCGACGAGCGCTCGCTCACCTGGACCGCGCTGCGTGCTGCGGTCGGCGACCCGGACCCCCGGTCCGGATCGACCGACCGCGACTAGCGGACCCGGGCCCTCAGCCGACCTGGGCCGGGTCCGCCCAAGGACGGAACGACTCCGCCGACGACTCGTCCCACCACTTCTGGAACCGCTCCAGCGCGACACCGTTGACCAGGTCGTTGGGCTCGAGCAGCGGGTAGATCTCGTCCAGGGCGAGCGCCCTGCCCTGCCCGACCCGGCGCACCACCTGGTGCGGCCGGAGCTGGTCGGTGTGGTCCAATCCCATGGCCGCGATCATCTCGGCGAGAGCATGCACCGTGTTGCGGTGGTAGTGGTGGACGCGATCGGCCTTGTCGGGGACGATCAGCGCCCGCTGCAGCTTCGCGTCCTGGGTCGTCACGCCGACCGGGCAGCGGTTGGTGTGACAGCGCTGGGACTGGATGCATCCGACCGCGAACATGAAGGCCCGCGCCGAGTTGCACCAGTCCGCACCGAGCGCCATCGAGCTCGCCATCGCCGAGGCCGTCACCATCTTGCCGCTGGCACCGATCTTGAACCGGTCGCGGATCCCGGCGCCGACCAAGGCGTTCTGCACCACGAGCAGGCCCTCGGTCAGCGGGCTGCCCAGGGAGTCGGAGAACTCCAGCGGGGCGGCTCCGGTGCCCCCCTCTCCGCCGTCGACCACGATGAAGTCGGCGTACACGCCGGTCTCGAGCATGGCCTTGACGATGCCCATGAACTCGCGGGGGTCGCCGATGCAGATCTTGAAGCCGACCGGCTTGCCCCCCGAGAGCTCCCTGAGCTGGGCGATGAACGCCACCATCTCCAGGGGTGTCGAGAACGCCTTGTGGTAGGTGGGTGAGAAGACGTCCTGACCTTGCGGGACCAACCGCGCCTCGGCGATCTCGGCCGTCACCTTCGCCGCAGGGAGGATGCCGCCGTGCCCCGGCTTGGCGCCCTGCGAGACCTTGATCTCGATCATCTTCACCGCGGGGAGCGTCGCCGTCTTGCGGAAGGCCTCGGGGTCGAAGTCACCGTTGGCGTCGCGGCAGCCGAAGTAGCCGGTGCCGATCTGCCAGATCACGTCACCCTCGGCCTCCCGGTGGTAGCGCGAGTAGCCACCCTCGCCGGTGTCGTGCGCGAAGTTGCCCTTCTTCGCACCCAGGTTCATCGCCCGGACCGCGGCCTCCCCGAGCGCCCCGAACGACATCGCGGAGATGTTGAGCACCGAGGCGTCGTAGGGCTGCTGGCACTGCTCCCCGCCCACCCGGACCCGGAGGTCCTCGGTCGGGTTCGCGACCATCGGTCGGGGCGCGATCGAGTGCGTCAGCCAGGTGTAGCCCTGGGCGTAGACGTCGTGCTCGGTGCCGAACGGCTTCTTGTCACCGACGGCCTTGGCCCGCTCGTAGATCACCGACCGGGTGTCACGGTCGAAGGGCCGCCCGTCGGTGTCGTTCTCCACGAGGTACTGGTGCAGCTCCGGCCCCATTCCCTCCAGCAGGAAGCGCATCCGTCCGGCCAGCGGATAGTTGCGCAGGATGCTGTGCCGGGGCTGGAAGTAGTCATAGATCCCGAGCGCCACGAGAGGCACGAGAACGACCTCGGCCAACAGCCACCACGGGCTGACGACCACCGCGAGCGCGACCACCAGCACAGCCAGGACGATCACCGCCCACAGGACCTTGGTACGGATGCCTTCGATCATGGTCGTTCTCCTTGCAGGGTGGGTGCGGAAGCGGAGCCGGACGAGGGCCGAAGCGGCCCAGCCCGTCGCTCAGTCGAAGACGTGGCCGTGCTCGTAGCGCTCGTCGGCGCCCGCGGCCGCGGTGAGAGCAGCCACGTTGTCGCGCGTGAAGAAGCCCTCGTAGTTGTGGCAGCGCTCGATGAACTCGGTGATCAGCAGGGAGTACGGCGAGCTCTTCGAGAAGATCTGCTTGAGGTTCGGCTCGTCCTTGCACTCGCCGACCACCTTGGCCAAGAAGGGCGTGCCCATCTCGGTGAGCTGGCGCACCACGTAGTCCACGTTCTTCTCGTCCACGACGTGGCCGTCCCGGACTGCGTAGGCCATGTGGTGCATCCGCCGGCCGAAGTTGCGGACGAAGTCCTCGGTGGGCATGGGCAGGCCGTCGAAGGAGTTCACGAACGACGGGGTGTTGTTGGCGGTGAACACCCGGGCCGGGGACATCTTGTCGTCGGGCACGTCGGGGTGGCGGGTGACGTTGGTCGAGGAGTTCATCTCGGTGATGTTGTACGCACC
>JBAWHI010000588.1:0-2893 GCA_049593675.1 Nocardioides sp. | reverse complement strand
CGGGTCGGGTCGTCGGTCGTGGTGTGCGCGCCCATCCGGTAGGTGTAGGCCTCCACGAACGTCGGGCCCTGTCCCTCGCGGGCGCGCTGGAGCGCGGCCTGGGTGACGGCGTACGTCGCGAGCACGTCGTTGCCGTCGACGCGAACGCCGGGAAAGCCGAAGCCGAGAGCCCTCTGGTAGAGCGGGATCCGGGTCTGTCGCTCGATGGGCTCCGAGATGGCCCACTGGTTGTTCTGGCAGAAGAACACGACCGGGGCGTTGTAGGAGGCGGCGAAGATGAACGCCTCGTTGACGTCGCCCTGCGAGGAGGCGCCGTCGCCGAAGTGGGCGATCACCGCGGCGTCGCGGTCGGGGTCGCCCGTGCCGACGTCGCCGTCGCGCTGCATGCCCATCGCATAGCCGGTGGCGTGCAGGGTCTGCGCGCCGATCACGATCGTGTAGAGGCCGAAGTTGTTCGCCGCCGGGTCCCAGGAGCCCTGGTCGACGCCGCGGAATAGGCCGAGCAGGTCGAGCGGGTCGACGCCCTTGCACCACGCGACGCCGTGCTCGCGGTACGTCGGGAACACGTAGTCCTGCGGGCGCAGCGAGCGACCGGCGCCGATCTGGGCGGCCTCCTGGCCGAGCAGCTGGGCCCAGATGCCGAGCTCGCCGTGCCGCTGCAACGCCGTGGCCTCGGTGTCGATCCGGCGCGTGAGCACCATGTCGCGGTGGAAGCCGCGGAGCTGGTCGGCCGAGAAGTCGAGGTCGAACTCCGGGTGGTGGACTCGCTCGCCCTCGGGCGTGAGGAGTTGGATCAGCTCGGGACCACCGTCTTGCTGGGAGGGTCCGAAGACCTCCGCGAGGTCCGGGCCGAAGCCTGGCTGCTGCGTCACGTGCGCTCCTTCGAGATCGCCGGCGGTACGGGTTGGCCGCGTGCCGATGTCGTTTCGCTCCGGGTGCTGGACGCGGGGATGGTACGCCCTGTGACCCGGAACACAATCGTGCAACGGCAAACCTACCCGCGTCGCCCGCGCGGTCGCCAATCACGGTCCCGGCAGCGGCCGGGCTCCGGCCTCCGTCGGACTGACGCCCGCGACGCCGTCAGTGCAGCTCGCCGAGGTCCTCGTGCTCGCGGTGGGTCTCCGGCTCGACCTGGAAGGTCGAGTGCCGCACGTCGAAGTGCGCGGCCGTGCACTCGCAGAGCCGGTCCAAGATGCCGCCGACGCCGTGCTCGTCGAGCGCCGCCTGGGTCACCGTCACATGGGCCGACAGGCTCGGCATGCCGCTGGTGATCGTCCAGGCGTGCAGGTCGTGGACGTCGACGACACCGGGTGTCTCGAGCAGGTGCCGGCGGACGTCGTCGAGGTCGAGGCCGGCCGGGGCCACCTCGAGCAGCACCAGGGAGGCGTCGCGGAGCAGCACGAACGAGCGAGGCAGGATCAGCGCGGCGATCACCAGCGAGGCGATCGGGTCGGCCCGCTCGAAGCCCCAGAGCAGGATCGTCAGGCCGGCGAGCACGGCCAGCACCGATCCGAGGAGGTCGGCGAACACCTCGTTGATGGCGCCGCGCATGTTGAGCGACCCGGTGCCGGAGCGGTTCAGGATCATCAGCGAGGCCGCATTGGCCGTCAGGCCGATCAGCGCGAAGACCACCATCGGTCCGGCGTCGACCGGCTCGGGGTCGGCCAGGCGCGAGATCCCCGCCCAGGCGAGGTAGCCGCACACGACCAGCAGCACGAGCGCGTTGGCCAGCGCGGCGAGGATCTCGGCGCGGTGCAGCCCGAAGGTCGACCGCGGACCGCCGCGCAGCGTGGCGACGTACGACGCCCCCAGCGCGAGCACCACGGCGGCTGCGTCGGTGGCCATGTGGCCGGCGTCGGCGAGCAGGGCGAGGGAGCCGGTGAGGATCGCGCCGACCACCTCGACCACCATCACGACGACCGTCACGGCCAGCACGATCCGCAGTCGCGCGCGGTCCTCCGCGCGGCCGGCGGCGTGGCCGTGGTCGTGGTCGTGCCCCATGGCTTCCTCCTCCCGCTGGCCGGCGACGTCGAACGGGGTCGAACGGGGTCGAACGGGGTCGAACGGGGTCGAACGGGTCCGTGCCCGGCCCGGTCCGTCGTCTCACCACGGTAGGCGGTCGGACCGGCGCGTCTCACGGTTGCCCGGCCAGGGGATGTCTCGCTCGCCACCGGCCCGAGGCTCGCGGCTCGCGGACGTGGTCGGCGTCCGCCTGGTCGTCGGCGTCTGGCACCGACGCCCTAGGGTCGGCACATGAGCGCCTCCGACGTCTCCGCCAGCACCAAGGTCGCCGCGCCACCGGCGACGGTGTTCGCGATCCTGGCCGACCCGCGCGAACACCCGCGGATCGACGGCTCGGGGTCGGTCCGTGGCGTCGTCGCCGGGCCCGAGCGCCTCGCCCTGGGCTCGACCTTCGGGATGAGCATGAAGATCGGCGCGCCGTACCGGATCAAGAACACGGTGGTCGAGTTCGAGGAGGACCGTCGCATCGCCTGGCGCCACGCCGGTCCGCACCGCTGGCGCTACGACCTCGAGCCGACCGAGGACGGCGGCACGCGGGTCACCGAGACCTGGGACCTGAGCCACTGCAACTCCGCCACCCGGTGGCTGTTCGGGCTCCTGCGCTATCCGAGGACCCACGCCCGGTCGATCGAGCAGACCTTGGCCAACCTCAAGCAGGCGGCCGAGGCCGACGCCGCGAGCTGAGCCCCGTCAGCCTCGGCCGTGCGGGGTCAGCCACCCCGACTCGTCCGGCCCCTTCGGGACCACCTGGGTGGGATTGATGTCCTGGTGCACGACGTAGTAGTGCGCCTTGATCTGGTCGAAGTCGGTGTTCTCCCCGAAGCCCGGCGTCTGGAACAGGTCGCGGGCGTAGCCCCACAGCGCCGGCATC
>JBAWHI010000587.1:0-1696 GCA_049593675.1 Nocardioides sp. | reverse complement strand
CGACATCGGGTCATCAGCCCCCGGTCACCATCGACATGTTGTCCTCGAACGAACCGGGGGGCGGGGTGACGCCGTTCTCCCGGCACCACTCGCCCGGCGGTCGCTGACTGCGGCGCGCGATCCCGTTGGAGGGGTCGAGCTGGTGCGGGATCGGCGGGAGGGGCGGCAGCTCCTGGCCCTCCTCGGCTGCGAGGTCGTCGGCGTCCTTCTCCTCCGACATGCCGATCGGTCCGACCCGCTGGGCGTTGAGGAACTGGCGCACGACCGGCTCCTCGGAGGAGAGCAGCATCTCGCGCGGTCCGAACATGGCGAGGTGGCGGTGGTAGAGCAGGCCGATGTTGTCGGGCACGGTGCGCGCGGTGTTGATGTCGTGGGTGACGATCAGGAACGTCGCGTCGATCTGGGCGTTCAGGTCGACGATGAGCTGGTTGAGGAAGGAGGTGCGGACCGGGTCGAGGCCGGAGTCCGGCTCGTCGAAGAGCACGATCTCGGGGTCGAGCACCAGCGCACGAGCCAGCCCGGCCCGCTTGCGCATGCCGCCCGAGATCTCGCCCGGCAGCTTGTCCTCGGCGCCGACGAGTCCGACGAGGTCCATCTTCTCCATGACCACGGCGCGGATCTCGGACTCGGACTTCTTGGTGTGCTCGCGCAGCGGGAAGGCGACGTTGTCGTAGAGGTTCATCGAGCCGAACATGGCGCCGTCCTGGAACAGCACCCCGAACAGCTTGCGGATCTCGTAGAGCTCCTTCTCGGGGCAGCTGGCGATGTCGGTGCCCTCGATCACGATCGAGCCCTGGTCCGGCTTAAGCAGTCCGATCAGGGTCTTGAGGAAGACGGACTTGCCGGTGCCCGACGGGCCGAGCATCACGCAGATCTCTCCCGCCGGAACGGTGAGCGTCACGTCGCCCCAGATCAGCTGCTTGCCGAACGACTTGCTGAGGTTCTCGACCTTGATCTCAACGCCCATGTCCGCCTCGTCCCTCCCTCGCACTGCGCACGCCGGGGGCGACCCCTCGGCGCGCCTGCCACGCTCCCCCGCCTCCCACTCACCGGTATCAACGCGACGTCGGCCGCGAAGTTACGCGCGAGTTTCCTACCCGGCCGGCCCGGGACTACACCTGCCGGGCCGGCCCGTCTGGACCTCCTGCGGCCACCGGCGCGATGCCCGGAAATGCACGAGGGGCGGCCCACCCGAACCGGGTGGACCGCCCCTCGTGAGGTTCAGCGGTGCTGCGTGGAGCCAGACGTCACTTGAGGGTGACGGTGGCGCCGGCGCCCTCGAGCGCCTCCTTGGCCTTCTCGGCCGCGTCCTTCGCCACGTTCTCGAGGATCGCCTTGGGGGCGGACTCCACGAGCTCCTTGGCCTCCTTGAGACCCAGCGAGGTCAGGGCGCGCACCTCCTTGATGACGTTGATCTTCTTGTCGCCGGCAGCCTCGAGGACGACGTCGAACTCGTCCTGCTCGGCAGCGGCCTCGCCGCCGCCGGCGGCGCCGCCAGCGGCCGGGGCCGCGGCAACGGCGACCGGAGCGGCCGCGGTCACGCCGAAGGTGTCCTCGAACTGCTTCACGAACTCGCTCAGCTCAATGAGGGTCATCTCCTTGAACGCGTCGAGCAGCTCGTCGGTGGTGAGCTTCGCCATGATGGCGGTTCCTTCCGTTCGGTGGCCCGCCGGTGACCGGTGGGCCGGGTTTCAGG
>JBAWHI010000586.1:0-4752 GCA_049593675.1 Nocardioides sp. | reverse complement strand
GCCGTGCAGCCAGGAGCCGACCGAGGCGGCGTCGTACGACGCGAGGCCGGTGGCGAGCAGTGCGCCGATGAGCCCGCCCAGCACGTCGCCGGCGCCGGCCGTGGCGAGCCACGACGTGCCGGTGGTGGTCGCACGGACCCGGCCGTCCGGGGCGGCGACCAGGGTGTGGCGACCCTTGAGGAGGACGGTGCAGCCGAAGCGCTCGGCCGCTGCGCGCGCGTGGTGGAGGGGCCGGGCCTCGATGTCGGCTCGGTCGGCGCCGGTCATCGCGGCGAGCTCACCGGCGTGGGGCGTCAGGATCGCGTCGGCCGGCGCACGGTGGCCGACGTGGCGAAGCGCGTCGGCGTCGACCACGGTCGGCACGCCGTCCCCCAGCGCGGCCGCGAGCTCGACGTCGGCGCCCTCTCCTCCGCCCGACCCCACCAGCCAGGCCTGGACACGACCGGCGCCGACGACCTCCGGATGGGCGGCGCGGACCCGGTCCGCCACAGCCGTCGGCCCGACGTAGCGGACCATGCCGCAGAGACCGGTGGCCGCACCGGCCACACTCAGCAGCGCCGCGCCCGGGTACTGGTCGCTCCCGGCACGGACCCCGACGACGCCTCGGCCGTACTTCTGCGCGTCCGGTGCCGGCCGTGGGAGCAGGGCGGCGACGTCGTCGGGCTGCAGGGCCTCGACCGCCGTCTCGGGGAGGTCGAGGCCGAGATCGACGAGGTGCACCGCTCCGCAGGCGGCGGCCGCGGGGTCGACCAGGTGCGCGACCTTGTGGGTGCCGAAGGTGACGGTGAGGTCGGCGGTCACGTGGGGCCCGGAGATCTCTCCGGTGTCGACGTCGACCCCACTCGGGACGTCCACGGCGACCGTGGGGATGCCGGCGACGCCCTCCACCGCGGCCTGCGCCTCGGGACGTAGCCCGGGCCTGCCGCCGATGCCGACGATCCCGTCGACGACCAGGTCCGGGCGCGTCGGGTCGCCGCTGATCGTGCGACCTCCCGCACCCAGCAGCGCCTCGACGCCGCCGGGGTGCGCCCGGTCGGACAGCAGCCACGCCTCGACCTGCACGCCCCGCCGCGCGAGCAGCACGCCGGCGTACAGGGCGTCGCCGCCGTTGTCGCCCGAGCCGACCAGCAGCAGCACCCGACGCCCGTACGCAGTGCCGAGGAGGTCGAGCACGGCGTAGGCCAGTCCGGCGGCGGCGCGCTGCATCAGAGCGCCCTCCGGGAGACGTGCCAGGAGTGCCGCCTCGGCAGCGCGCACCTGCTCGACGGTGTGGGCTCGACGCATTGCTCAACCGTAGTGCCGCGATCGGTCGGCGTCGCGAAACCGTCGCGGCGCCGGCACCCATCGGCTAACTTGACGCGTGTCAGTTCCAACCGAGGCGAAGGACGACGACGTGACGACCACCATCTGGGGCTCCATCCAGGGCCGAGAGATCACCTTCCCGATGGAGGTGGACTCGTTCAACTCCGCCACCTTGGGCTTCAGCGTGCCCGCCGCGGCCGCTGCGGCGCTGCTGCCCGGCGAGCGGTTCGAGATCGCCGAGACCGCCCCGGGCATCGCCCAGCTCATCGTCAGCCTGGTGGACTACCGCGAGAACCCGTGGGGCGACTACAACGAGGTCAACCTCGGCTTCCTGACCCGACCGGTGGGCGCCGGCGAGGAGGTGATCGGGTCATTCGTCTATCGGATGCCCGTCGACCAGGAGTTCACCTGCGTCGCCGGCAACGAGGTGATGGGCTTCCCCAAGACGGTGACGCGGATCGACGCGACCTACACCGACGACGCCGTGACCTTCGAGCTCTTCGAGGCAGACTCCGGCGACGACCGCAGCGCCTTCCGGATCTCGCTGCCCCGCGTGGAGCCGACCGGTGAGCCGACGCGCATCGAGACCGGCAGCTACTCCTACCTCGACGGCGTCGCCTACGAGACCCCGCTGGCGATCGACATGGCCTCGGGCTTCGTGGACGCCGCCGACGTGGAGATCACCATCGGCTCCGGACCCATCGCCGACGAGCTCCGGTCCCTGGGACTCCCGACCGCCCCCGACTTCTGTTCCTACGGCGAGGGGCTGGGCGCGGTCTTCCAGCTCGGATCGGCGCTGTGAGGGTGCCGTGACCAACCACCTGGAGGGCCGCACCCTGATCGTCACCGGTGCGGCGGGCGGCTTCGGGCGTGAGCTCACGGTGCAGGCCGCCGCTCGCGGAGCCAACGTCGGCGCGTGCGACATCGACGAGGCCGCGCTCGCCGACCTGGCGAGCGACCAGGTGGCCGTCGGCTGCGTCGACGTGACCGACCTCGGCGCGATGCGCGCCTTCGCGGCCCAGGTGGGTGACCGCTTCGGTGCGATCGACGTGATGGTCAACAACGCCGGCGTGATGCCGCTGGCGTTCTACGCCGACCACGAGATCGCCGCCGAGGCCTGGAGCCGCTGCATCGACATCAACGTCAAGGGTGTCCTGCACGGCATCATCGCGGTGCACGACCAGATGATCGGCCAGGGCCGGGGCCACGTCGTCAACATCTCGTCGGTCTTCGGCAACCACCCGGTCGCGGGCTCCGCGGTCTACGGCGCCACCAAGGCCGCCGTCAACGTGCTGTCCGAGGCGCTGCGACAGGAGTCGCTGGGCGCGATCAAGGTGACGACGATCCGCCCGACCGGGGTGCCGGGGACCGGTCTCGCCGCCGGGGTCCTCAACCCCGAGGCGGTCGACCCGGTCCTCGGGGCCAACAAGGACCGGTTCTACGAGAAGATGGTCCAGATCTTCGACGCCGACCCGCCCGAGGCGCTCACCAGCCCCGACAGCATCGGCTACGCCGCCATGTCTCCCGCCCTGATGGCCGAGCACGTGCTCCACACCATCGACCAGCCGTGGGGCGTCAGCATCAGCGACATCACGATCCGGGCCAGCAACGACGACTACCTGATGTGACGCGACGGCTCTCAGCCCTCCAGGACCACCACGGCCGACGCGATCCCGGCGTCGTGGGACAGCGACAGGTGGATCGACTCCGCACCGAGGGCGGCGGCCTGCGCTGCGACCGATCCCCGGATCGTGAACAGCGGCCGGCCCGATGACTCCGAGACGACCTCGGCGTCGTGCCAGGCCATGCCGGCGGGCGCCCCCAGAGCCTTGGCGAGCGCTTCCTTCGCCGCGAAGCGGGCGGCCAGCGAGGCGAGGGGTCGGCTCGCCTCCGCCGGCGTGAACAGTCGCGCGGACAGCCCGGGGGTGCGAGCCAGGGACTCCCCGAAGCGATCGATGTCGACGACGTCGATCCCGACCCCGATGATCATGAGGCGCTCATCCGGGGTCCCCGCGGGAAGGCAAGCGAAGCGCGTTCTTGTGGGGTGGTCATTCGACGGTGACCGACTTGGCCAGGTTGCGCGGCTGGTCGACGTCGTGGCCCATCGCGGTGGCGAGCTCGCAGGCGAAGAGCTGCAGGGGGACGACGGCCACCAGCGGCTGGAGCAGGACGGGGACCTTCGGCAGCCGGATCACCACGTCGGCGTACGGCAGGATCGCGTCGTCGCCCTCCTCGACCAGGCAGATCGTGCGGGCACCTCGCGCCCGCACCTCCTGGATGCCGCTGACCATCTTGTCGCGCAGCTGGTCGCGACCGGCCGGGGGCACGACGCACAGGACCGGCAGCCGCTCCTCGACCAGGGCGATCGGCCCGTGCTTGAGCTCGCCGGCAGCGAAGCCCTCGGCGTGCAGGTAGGCGAGCTCCTTGAGCTTCAGCGCGCCCTCGAGCGCGACGGGGTAGCCGGCGTGGCGACCGAGGAAGAGCACCGAGCGCGTGTCGACGTGCTCGCGGGCCAGGGCATAGACCGCGTCGGCGGACGACAGCACCGCCTCGATGTGGTCCGGCATCGCCTCGAGCTGGGCCATCACCTGGGAGATCTCGTCGCCGTAGCGCGTGCCCTTCACCTGCGCGAGGTACAGCGCGAGCAGGTAGCAGGCGATCAGCTGGGTCAGGAAGCCCTTGGTCGACGCGACGCCGATCTCCGGGCCGGCATGGGTGTAGATGACGGCGTCGGACTCGCGCGGGATCGTCGAGCCGTTCGTGTTGCAGATCGCGAGCACCTTCGACCGCTGGGTGCGCGCGTGCCTGATCGCCTGGAGGGTGTCGGCGGTCTCGCCGGACTGGCTGATCGCGACCACGAGGGTCGAGTAGTCGAGGATCGGGTCGCGGTAGCGGAACTCCGAGGCGAGCTCGACCTCGACCGGGATCCGGCACCAGTGCTCGATGGCGTACTTCGCGACCATGCCGGCGTAGAACGAGGTCCCGGCGGCGATGATGATGATCTTGTCGACGTCGCGCAGCTCCTGGTCGGAGAGCCGCATCTCGTCGAGCTGCAGGTGCCCCTCCGGCGTACGGCGCCCGAGCAGCGAGTCGGCGACGGCTCGAGGCTGCTCGTGGATCTCCTTGCGCTTGAACCAGTCGTGGCCGTCCTTCTCGGCCGCGGACAGGTCCCAGTCCACGTGGTAGGGCCGGCCCTCGGCCGGGGACCCGTCGAAGTTCGCGATGCTCACGCCGTCCCGGGTGATCGTGACGACCTGGTCCTGATCGAGCTCGAGGGCGTCTCGGGTGTGCTCGATGAATGCAGAGACGTCGGAGCCGAGGAAGTTCTCGCCGTCGCCCAGGCCGACGACCAGAGGGGAGTTGCGCCGGGCCGCGACCACCCGCGACGAGTCGAGCGCGTCCACGGCGACGAGGGTGAAGGCCCCCTCGAGCCGGCGCACGACACGCAGC
>JBAWHI010000585.1:0-1943 GCA_049593675.1 Nocardioides sp. | reverse complement strand
CCGGCTACTACGACTACGACCAGACCTACACCCCGGAGTTCCCCGGCCGAGACGACTTCCGCGGCGAGATCGTGCACCCGCAGTACTGGCCCGAGGACCTCGACTACGCGGGCAAGAAGGTGGTCGTCATCGGCTCGGGCGCCACGGCGGTGACGCTGGTGCCCGCGATGGCCGAGCGGGGCGCGGAGCACGTCACGATGCTGCAGCGCTCCCCGGCGTACATCCTCTCGCTTCCCGGGACCGACAAGCTCGCGACCATCTCGCGCCACCTGCCCCAGCGGATCGCCTTCCCCCTGGTGCGGTGGAAGTCGATCCTGGCGTTCCGGGCCTTCTACGGCTTCGCCCGTCGCTGGCCGGACCGGATGCGTGCGCTCGTGCGCAGGCAGACGGTCGCGCAGCTGCCGGAGGGCTACGACGTGGACCGCGACTTCAAGCCGCGCTACGACCCGTGGACCCAGCGGATGTGCTTCGTGCCCGACGGGGACCTGTTCGCGGCGATGCGGAACGGCTCGGCCTCGGTCGTCACCGGCCAGATCGAGACGTTCACCGAGGCCGGCGTCCGGCTCCGGTCGGGCGAGGAGCTCGAGGCCGACGTGCTCGTCACGGCCACCGGGCTCAAGATCAAGGTGTTCGGCGGCGCGGCGTTCTCGGTCGACGGGGTGCCGGTCAAGCTGCACGACACGTTGACCTACCGGGCGATGATGCTCAGCGACGTCCCCAACCTGGCGTTCACGATCGGCTACACGAACGCCTCCTGGACCCTCAAGGCCGACCTGGTCGCGGACTACGTGTGCCGGCTGCTGCGGCACATGGACCAGGTGGGCGCCACCAGCGTCGTCGCCCCGCGCGACCCGACGGTCGGCACCGAGCGGCTGATGGACTTCGAGTCGGGCTACATCCTCCGTGCGCTCGACGAGCTGCCCGTGCAGGGCGACCGTGAGCCCTGGAAGCTGCGCCAGGACTACCTCCGCGACCGGCGCACGCTCGGTCGTGCCCCCGTCGACGACGGCGTGCTCGCCTTCGGTTGACGCCGATTCGTCGTTCCGGGGCCGACTCTTCTACAGTTGTCGCAACAAGCCCGTTCTGTCTTGCCTCGGGCCCGCGCGAGCTCCATGCTTCTGCGCACATCTCGGATTCCATGCTGGCGAGACGCCCCAGCAGTGAGTGATTCTCTCTTGTCTTCTGCAGTTCCTACTGCGGGCTTTGCCGACCTCGGCATCCCCGCTGACCTTGCCGCCGTCCTCTCCGACCTCGGCATCACCCAGCCCACGCCCATCCAGGCCGCCACGCTCCCCGACTCGCTCGCGGGCCGCGACGTGCTCGGCCGCGGCCGTACCGGCTCCGGCAAGTCCTTCGCGTTCCTGCTGCCGCTGGTCGCCCGTCTCGACGCCTCCGGCAAGCAGGCTCAGGCCCGCAAGCCGCGCGCGCTGATCATGGCGCCGACGCGTGAGCTCGTGAACCAGCTCCACGACGCGCTCAAGCCGCTTGCCAAGAGCGCCGGCCTCACCACCCAGACCGTCTTCGGCGGCGTGGGCCAGAACCCGCAGGTCCAGGGGCTGCGCAAGGGCGTCGACATCGTCCTGGCCTGCCCCGGCCGGCTCGAGGACCTGATGGGCCAGGGTCACTGTGACCTCAGCCAGGTCGAGATCACGATCCTCGACGAGGCCGACCACATGGCCGACCTCGGGTTCCTGCCCGACGTCAAGCGCCTGCTCGACAAGACCCCCGAGAAGGGCCAGCGGATGCTCTTCTCCGCCACCCTCGACCGCGGCGTCGACGTGCTGGTCCAGCGCTACCTGCACAGCCCGGTCACCCACAGCGTCGACAGCGAGCAGTCGCCGGTCAGCGCCATCGACCACCACGTGCTGCACGTGGGCCACGCGGACCGGGTCGGCGTGATCACCGACCTCGCCGCCGCTCCCGGGCGCACCGTGGTCTTCACC
>JBAWHI010000584.1:0-10060 GCA_049593675.1 Nocardioides sp. | reverse complement strand
CGTGATCGGCAAGGAGATCAACCTCGGCTCGCCCAAGCAGCTCCAGGTGGTGCTGTTCGACGAGCTGGGCATGCCGAAGACCAAGCGCACCAAGACCGGCTACACCACCGACGCCGACGCGCTGCAGGCCCTCTACGTGAAGACCGAGCACCCGTTCCTGCTCCATCTGCTCCGGCACCGGGACGTGTCCCGGCTGCGACAGACCATCGAGGGGTTGCTCAAGACGGTCGCGACCGACGGGCGGATCCACACCACGTTCAACCAGACGATCGCCGCGACCGGGCGGCTCTCCAGCACCGAGCCCAACCTGCAGAACATCCCGGTGCGCACCGAGGAGGGACGCCGGATCCGGGAGGCCTTCGTCGTCGGGCCGGGGTTCGAGTCGCTGATGACGGCCGACTACAGCCAGATCGAGATGCGGATCATGGCTCACCTCTCCGAGGACGCCGTGCTGATCGAGGCGTTCAGGTCGGGGCGCGACTTCCACTCGATCACCGCGGCCCGGGTCTTCGACGTCGCGACCGACGACGTGAGCGTCGAGATGCGCGCGAAGATCAAGGCGATGAACTATGGGCTGGCCTACGGCCTGTCCGCGTTCGGCCTCAGCCAGCAGCTCGGCATCGAGCCAGCCGAGGCGCGTGGCCTGATGGAGGAGTACTTCCAGACCTTCGGCGGGATCCGCGACTACCTGGCAGGTGTCGTCGAGGAGGCCCGCAAGACCGGTTTCACCGAGACCATCAAGGGTCGTCGCCGCTACCTGCCCGACCTGACCAGCGACAACCGGCAGCGCCGCGAGATGGCCGAGCGGATGGCGCTGAACGCCCCGATCCAGGGATCGGCGGCCGACCTGATCAAGATCGCGATGCTCAACGTCGACCGCGAGATCGACCGGGCCGGGCTGGCCTCGCGCACCCTGCTGCAGGTCCACGACGAGCTCGTCTTCGAGGTCGCGACCGGGGAGCAGGAGGCGCTGGAGACCCTGGTGCGCGAGCAGATGGCCCGGGCCGCGGACCTGACCGTGCCGCTCGACGTCTCCGTCGGCTTCGGCAAGAGCTGGCACGAGGCTGCTCACTAGGCGAGCCCGCGTCAGGTGCCGAGCGATTCCTCCGCCTTCGCCGGGCGCGTCACGTAGAGGCTGATCGCGAGCAGCACGACGAGCAGCAGCGAGTCGACGCTGATCACGACCGACAGCAGGCCGAGCAGCGTGGAGGTGGCGAGGCCGAGAGCCACCACCGCGACGAACCCGGCCCACAGCAGGTAGACC
The DNA here is from genome assembly GCA_049593675.1 of Nocardioides sp. Lineage (GTDB taxonomy): Bacteria > Actinomycetota > Actinomycetes > Propionibacteriales > Nocardioidaceae > Nocardioides. Next base: position 8,796 of record JBAWHI010000584.1, on the reverse strand, counting down.
GAGCGCTGGCCGCGGCGGGCCAGCACCGAGTAGACGAGCAGCTGGAGCATCGAGAGCACGGTGCCGAGGATCGCGAAGATCCACAGGTGGTCGGCGATCTCGTCGAACTGCTCGCCACCGACGAAGACCAGGGCCAGGTCGGGGAGCAGCAGGGAGCCGGCCGTGACCAGGGCGCCGAGGACGGCGATGAGGGTCAGGCTCGCGGTCAGGGCGCGACGACGTTCGCCGGCCGTCGACATCGACGGGAAGGCGACGACCACGACGAACTGGGGCAGGAAGAGCACGGCCTTGGTGAGGATCAGGCCGCCGGCGTAGAGGCCGGCGTCATGCTCGTCGAGGACGTTGCGGGCCAGCACGATGTCGGCGTTGGAGAGGGCGAAGAAGGCCAGCAGCACGTGCGCGTTGTGGAAGGACTCCCGGATCACGAGCCGGAAGCCGTGCTCCTCGCTCTGCATCCCGGGGTCACGCGGGCGACGCAGGAACCACCAGCCGGCGACGACCGGTGCACAGGCGCCGATCCCGGTGCCGATCAGCGCCGTCATCTCGCTCGGCTGCCAGAGGATCAGCGCGGTGCCGATCAGCAGCCGAGGGACGCCGCTGAGCACGTAGAGCACCGAGAGCGCGATCCAGCGACGCTCACCCTGCAGGATGCCGGCCTGGCCGCCCATGATCGTGAACGGCACCGAGACCAGGGCGACCAGCACCGCGGTCATCAGGCTGTCGAGGCGCAGCACCAGGTTGATCAGGGGAGCGAGCACCAGCAGGACCAGCCCGAGGGCGACGGCGGCCCGGTAGGTGACGCCGAGGATGGTCCGCTCGATCTGAGCGACGTGCTCGGGCTCAGCGGCGATCCGCCGAGCGGCGGTGGCCTGCAGGCCGAGCTGCAGCACCGTGATCACCAGCAGGGTCGCCATCAGACCGGCGAGCGCGCCGTACGAGCGGGGACCGAGGACCCGGGCGGCGATCATCGTGAACCCGTACGTCGACACGTTCATCACGACCATCGCCACGGCGATGGAGCCACCGCCGCTGAGCAGCTCGGTGAGGCGACGGGTAGGGGCCACGGGAGGGAAGCGTATGCGAGGATCGCGGCCGTGATCGCCGCCGGTGCCGTACTGCGGTCCCTGCGCCCGAAGCAGTGGACCAAGAACCTGCTCGTGGTCGCCGCCCCGCTCGCGGCCGGCGAGCTGGGCGAGCCCGGCGTGCTCGGTCCGACGCTCATCGCCTTCGTGGCGTTCTGCCTGGCCTCGTCGGCCACCTACCTGGTCAACGACTGCGCCGATGTGGAGGCGGACCGCCTGCACCCGCGCAAGCGATCACGCCCGATCGCGGCCGGTGAGCTCTCCGTGCGCGCGGCGATCCTGATCGCGGTGCTGCTCTTCGCCGTCAGCCTCGCGGTCGCTGCCCTCACGAACCTGGTGTTCGTGCTGCTGCTGGCGAGCTACGTGGCGATCACGCTCGCCTACTCGCTCTGGCTCAAGCACGAGCCGGTGCTCGACCTGGCGCTGGTCGCCGCCGGCTTCCTGATCCGAGCCGTCGCCGGCGGTCTCGCGGCTGCGATCCCGATCTCGGACTCGTTCCTCCTGGTCGCCGGCTTCGGCTCGCTGTTCATGGTCGCCGGCAAGCGCTACTCCGAGCTGCACACGCTCGGCAGCGAGGCCGGCACCCGACGCTCGCTGGTCCGCTACACCGACACCTATCTCCGCTTCGTGTGGAGCATCGCGGCCGCGGTCACGATCACGGCCTACAGCCTGTGGGCCTTCGAGAACGCCGCCGCGGACGGGGTCCCGTGGCACACGCTGTCGATCCTGCCGTTCGTGGTCGGCATCCTGCGCTACGCGGTGGACATCGACGCCGGCGAGGCTGCCGAGCCCGAGGACATCGTCTGGGGCGACCGGCTGCTCCAGGGGATCGGCGTCGCCTGGGTCGTGCTGCTCAGTCTCGGGGTGCTGGGTGTCTGAGCCGTTCGCCGGGGAGGCGTTCACCGGATGGGGCCGCACCGCCGGGTCGGTCGGGCGGCCGGTCAGCGCCGATGTGACGGCCCTGCCGGCGCTGGTGCGCGCGGCCGGGCCGCGGGGGCTGATCGCCCGCGGTCTCGGGCGCTCCTACGGCGACCCCGCGCAGAACGCCGGGGGAGACGTGCTGCTCCCGCTGCCCACCCGGATCGGCGAGATCGCCGCCGACGGGTCGGTCCAGGTCTCGGCGGGCACCAGCCTGCACGCGCTGATGACCGCGCTGCTGCCGCGCGGCCGCTTCGTCCCGGTCACGCCCGGCACCCGCTACGTCACGATCGGTGGGGCGATCGCCTGTGACGTGCACGGCAAGAGCCACCACGCGACCGGGAGCTTCGGCGACCACGTGCTCGACCTCGACCTGGTCCTCGCCGACGGGGAGACGCGCACGGTGTCGCGCGAGCGCGACCCCGACCTGTTCTGGGCCACCGTCGGCGGACTCGGCCTCACCGGGGTGGTCACCGCGGCGACGCTGCGGACGATCCCGGTCGAGACCGGCTACGCGGTCGTGACGACGCAGCGCCTGGCCGACCTCGACGAGGTGATGGCCGAGATGCGCGCCTCCGACGAGGACCACACCTACTCCGTCGCCTGGATCGACACCCTGGCCCGCGGCGCCTCCCTGGGCCGATCGGTCCTCTCCCGCGGGGAGCACGCCACCCGCGACCAGCTCACCGAGCGCGCCTCGGGCGACCCCCTGGCCCCGCCGGCCGCGCCACGGCTGGCCCTGCCGCTCACGCCGCCCGCCAACCTGGTCACGCCCCTCGGCGTCCGCGCCTTCAACGAGGCCTGGTTCCGCAAGGCGCCGCTGCACCGCACCGGCGAGATCCAGCCGCTCGGATCGTTCTTCCACCCGCTCGATGGGGTCGGCGGGTGGAACCGCGCCTACGGACCGCGGGGCCTGGTGCAGTACCAGCTCGTGGTGCCCGATGGGCAGGAGCGGGCACTGGTGCGCATGCTCGAGCGGATCGCCGCGGCGCGGCTGCCCTCGTTCCTGGCCGTGCTCAAGCGCTTCGGCCGGGGCAACCCGAGCCCGCTCTCCTTCCCGATCGCCGGCTGGACCCTGGCGTACGACGTGGCGGCCGATCCGGCGCTGGCGCCCCTGTTCGACCGGCTCGACGACGAGGTCGTCGCTGCGGGCGGGCGGGTCTACCTCGCCAAGGACGCCCGGCTGCGCCCCGCGCTGCTGCCGGCGATGTACCCCCGGCTGTCGGAGTTCCAGGCGGTCCGCGAGAGGGTCGACCCCGACCGCGTGTTCCGCTCCGACCTCGCCCGTCGCCTCGAGATCTGATGGAGATCTGATGCTCAACGCCCTCGGCCAGCCCCAGACCGTGCTGCTACTCGGCGGCACCAGCGACATCGCGCTGGCGACCGTCCGGCGGTGGGTCCGCGCCGGCGACGTGCACGTCGTTCTCGCCGCCCGTCCGGGGGAGCGTCGAGACGCGGCGAGCATCGAGCTGACCGGGTTGGGCGCGAGCGTCGAGGCCGTCGACCTCGAGGCGACCGAGACCGACACCCACCCGGGCCTGATCGAGTCGGTCGCGCCGGGCCGAGACATCGACGTGGCCCTGGTCGCCTTCGGCGTCCTCGGTGACGAGGAGCAGGCCTGGCAGGACCACGCGAGCGCCGTCCACCTCGCGACCGTCAACTACACGGCACCGCTCAGCCTCGGCGTCTGCCTGGCCGAACGGCTGCGGCGGCAGGGCCACGGCGTGATCGTCGCGCTGTCCTCGGTCGCCGGGGAGCGGGTGCGTCGCTCCAACTTCGTCTACGGCTCCTCCAAGGCCGGCATGGACGGCTTCTACCTCGGGATGGGCGAGGCGCTGCGCGGCTCGGGCGTGCGGGTGCTCGTGGTGCGACCGGGATTCGTGCGGACCAAGATGACCGAGGGGCGCGACCCTGCGCCACTCTCCGTCGACGCCGACGACGTGGCCGCCGCCATCACCACGGGCGTGGCCGACGGTGACGACCTGATCTGGGTCCCGGGCGCGATGCGCGGCGTGATGTCCGGCCTTCGTCACGTGCCGCGGGCGCTGTTCCGCAAGCTGCCCCTCTGACGATGGTGCGCCTGCGGAGGTACGCCGTGCCGGTGTGGGCGCTCGCCCTCGCCGTCGCGCTCCTCGGTCCGGCGCTCGGCCCCGGCTACCTGCTCACCTACGACATGGTGTGGGTGCCCGACCTGGCGCTGCGCTCGGACTTCCTGGGCCTGGGCACCGCACTCCCGCGCGCCGTACCGTCCGACGCCGTGGTGGCCGTCCTCGACACGGTCGTGCCCGGGATGCTGCTGCAGAAGACCATGCTGCTCGGAGCCCTGGTCCTCGGCGGCCTCGGCGCGGCAGGCCTCGCCGGCACCTCCACCGTCGCGCGGCTGGTCGCCGTGAGCGTCTACCTGTGGAGTCCGTACGTCGTGGAGCGGCTCTGGATGGGGCACTGGCCGCTGCTGCTGTGCTGGGCCGTGCTCCCGTGGCTGGTCCGGGAGGGGGGCCGGATCCGGTCCGACCCGCGGATCGGTGCGGCGCTGCCGGCCCTCCTTCTCCTCGGCAGCCTGAGCGCCAACGCCGGGTTGTTGGCCGCCGCGACCCTGCTCGCCGTCGGCGCGACCCGTCGCAGTGCCGTCCGGCTGGTCGCCCTGGTGGCCGCGGCGAACGCACCCTGGGTGATCGCCGGTCTCCTCCATCTCGACGCCGCCACGTCGAGCGCGGCCGGTGCGGTCTTCGGTCTGGGCGACGAGGGTCCGCTCCCCGGCCCGGTCGCGGCCCTCACCCTGGGGGGGATCTGGAACGCCGAGGTCGTGCCCGCCTCCCGTGAGCTGGTGGTCCTGCCACTGGTGCTGACCGCCGTCCTCGTCTCGCTGGCCGCGATCGGCGCGCGGCCGCTGGCGCGCCGCCTCGGCCGGCGGACGACGCTCGCGATGGTCGGCCTGTGGGTCGCGGGGTACGCCCTCGCGGTGCTGTCGTGGGCCGCACCGGACGCCGTCGGCTGGCTGGTCGCGAACGTGCCGGCCGGGGGGCTGCTGCGTGACGGCGCCCGCTCACTCGCCCTGTGCGCCCCCCTGACGGCGGCCGTGGTCGCCGAGGGGGTGGCCCGGCTCGCGGCTCGCGGGCCGACGGCGGTCGTCGCGACGGCGGGGATCCTGCTGCCCCTGGCGTTCCTGCCGGACGCGGCGTGGGGGGTGTCCGGCGAGCTGCGCCCGGTGGACTATCCCGCCGAGTGGGCGCAGGCCCGGGCCGAGCTCGGATCCGGCCGGGGGGACCTGCTGGTGCTGCCCTTCACCAGCTACCGGGCACCGGAGTGGAACCGCGGGCGCAAGGTGCTCGACCCGTTGCCGCGCTACCTCGAGCCGAACTACGTGGTCAACGACCAGCTCGCCATCGACGGAGCGGTGGTCGCGGGGGAGGACCCGCGTGCGCCGGCCGTCCTGGATGCTCTCGCGCTGCCGAACGCCGAGGACCGCGCGATCGCGCTCGGACGGCTCGGGATCGGTGCGGTCGTCCTGGATCGCACGGCCCCGACGAACGAGGTCTACTCGGCGCCGGTCGCGGGGACCGTCGTGCACGACGGTGCCGGGCTGCAGGTGACCCTCCTCGAGGCGCCCGTCGCCGATCGCGCCGCGTCCTCGCTGGTCGGCCGGGTGGCGCTGGGGGCCGGCTGGCTGGCGTTCCTCGGGCTGGTGGCGCTGATGACCTGGAACGTGTTTCAGATCGTCGGCTCGAGAATGCGCACCTGACCCGGGTTCGGGTGGTACGGTCTGCGCCGAGAGGGAGGAACCCACGTGCAGGCATTGATCATCACGTTCGCGAGCGTCATCGTTGGTGGCGGGCTCGCTGGAGCGACCGTCATCGGTCTCGTGAACTCCCAGACCGCACCGCCGGCCCAGTCGCCGGCCAGTGTGAACAACCCGGTGCTGGACTACGGCTCCACCGAGTGATCTGACCCTGCCCGGGTCGACCCTCACGGTCGATCGGCTCAGGCCTACGTCGCGTCCTGGACGCTGACGAGCTCTCCCCGTGCCGCTGACGCGACGACGTGCGCGAACGCAGCCTGCGAGTGCGCCCAGGTGAACCCCTCGCTGTGGCGCACCGCCCCGTCCGCGAGCCGGTGACGGGCGTCGCCGTCGCGCAGGAGCGCCGCTATCGCTTCGGTGAGCTCGGCCGGCGACTCGACGAGGACTCCCGACACGCCGTCCACGATCGACTCACGGGTCCCGCCGGCGCTCGCGTAGGCCAGGGTCGGCGTCCGGTGCGCCGCCGCCTCGCCCACGACCAGCCCCCAGCCCTCCTTGAGCGAGGGCAGCACCATCAGCCAGGACTCCTCGTAGACCTCCTGCTTGCGGACCTCGGAGACGTGCCCCTCGAAGACGACGGCCCCGCGGGCGACCTGGTCGGCGGCGTAGCCGTGCAGCTCGGACTCCCACCAGCCGCTGCCGACGACCCGCAGCCGCAGGTCGGGGAACTCGCCCGCCAGGGCCGCCACCGCATCGACGGCATGCTCGACCTGCTTGTGGGGGACCAGCCGACCCACGACGCAGATCGACGGGTGCGGCGTCTTGCGCGCATCGACGTCGACGACCGGGTCGCTCCCGTTGTGGACGACCGCGACCCGCGACCCGGCGACCGAGAGCTCGGCGAGCTCGGCCCGGGTGGCGCGCGAGACCGCGACGTACTGACTGCGTCGGTAGAGCCGCGGCGCGAGCCGGCTCTCGATCCACCAGCCGATCCGTCCGGTCAGTCCGGGATAGACGACCGGCCACTGCTCCCGGTGCACGTGGTGCACCAGGACGACCACCGGCTTGCGCGTCACCAGCGGGGTGAAGAACGGCAGCCCGTTCTGCACGTCGACCACCACGTCGACGCGACCGAGACGACGGCGCAGCAACGCCCACATGCCGAGCACGTACACGGAGAGCTTGGAGCCGCGGCGCACGAACCGGATGCCGTCGACGGTCTCGTCGGGCGCCGCGCCGGCGTATGCGGCACAGAAGATCGTGACCCGGCAGCCGCGCTCGACCAGGCCCCCGGCCATCTTCTCCAGGTAGCGCTCGGCCCCGCCGCCCTCGGGGTTGCGCGTGTCGCGCCAGCTGAAGAACGCCACGTGGCGTCCGGCGAGGGGATCGGTCGTCGGCACCCGGCGAGGTTACCGGTTGGTTCGAGTGAGGCGTGCCACGTATAGGGTGCCCGGCATGCTGGGAGGGGCCACCGCGAAGACGCCGTCCTGGACCCCCGACCTCCGTCGCTCGGTCCGCCTGTTCGGCGACTTCCGGGTCGAGCAGAGCGACCCGGCGCGGTTCTACTCGGCCCTCGCGCAGGACTCCGTCGGGCAGCTGTCGGGCTACCTCGACCTCGCGGGCAGCACCGTGCTGGACGTGGGCGGCGGCCCGGGCTACTTCCGCGACGCGTTCCGCGACGCCGGCGCGGCGTACTGGGCCCTCGACGCCGATGTCGGTGAGCTCTCCGGGCTCGGCGAGATCGCTCGCGGCACCGTGATCGGCGATGGCATGAACCTGCCGTTCCGTGACGACGCGGTCGACCTCTGCTACTCCTCGAACGTGCTCGAGCACGTGCCGCGCCCGTGGGCGATGGCCGACGAGATGCTGCGCGTGACCAGGCCCGGTGGGTTCGCCTTCATCTCCTACACGCTGTGGTGGGGCCCGTGGGGCGGGCACGAGACCTCCCCGTGGCACTTCCTCGGGGGCCACCGCGCCCGACGTCGCTACGCGCGCAAGCACGGGCACGAGCCCAAGAACAAGTACGGCGAGTCGCTGTTCTCGGTGACGGTGCGCGACGGCCTGGCCTGGTCCCGCCAGCAGCAGGCCGGCGAGGTGCTGGCCGTGATCCCGCGCTACAACCCGCGCTGGAGCTACTGGATGACCCGGGTCCCCGGCCTGCGCGAGCTCGTCACCTGGAACCTGGTGATCGTGGTGCGCAAGGCGTGAGCACCGAGCAGAGACCCCCGGCGACGGGCGTCGCCACCTCGCGCCTGCGGATGTTCGGCTACGCGGCGATCCTGACCGCGATGGCGTTCTCGCAGTCCGCAGGACGGATGGTCTCCGACACCAAGTTCGACCTCCTCACCGGGCCGCTGGGCTTCCTGTCCAGCGGTCTGCGGCTGTGGGACCCGACGGCGGCGTTCGGTCAGCTCCAGAACCAGGCCTACGGCTACGCGTGGCCGATGGGTCCGTTCTTCCTGCTGGGCGACGCCCTCCAGCTGCCCCCGTGGGTGATCCAGCGGCTGTGGTGGGCGCTGCTCCTCTGTCTGGCCTTCTTCGGCGTGGTCCGGCTCGCGCAGCGGCTGGGCCTGGGCTCGCCCTTCACCCAGGTCGTGGCGGGATTCGCCTTCGTGCTGACGCCGCGGATCACCACCCTGCTCGGCGGCGTCTCCGTGGAGATCTGGCCGATGGCGCTGGCGCCCTGGGTGCTGATCCCGCTGGTCCGCGGGAGCGAGTCCGGGTCGGTCCGGCGCGCCGCGGCCTGGTCGGCCCTGGCCGTGGCCTGCTGCGGCGGCGTGAACGCCGTCGCCGTCGCCGCCGTGCTGCCGCTCGGCGTCCTGTGGATCCTGACCCGGGCCCGGGGCCCGCGCAAGTGGCGGCTGCTGGGGTGGTGGACGCTGTTCACGGTGCTGGCGACGCTGTGGTGGAGCGCCCCGCTGCTGCTGCTCGGCGGCTACAGCGTCCCGTTCCTCGACTACATCGAGAACGCGACGATCACCACCGTCCCGACCGACCTGGCCCGCACCGCGCTCGGGCACTCCGACTGGGTGGCCTACTTCGCCGGCATCGACTTCCCCG
>JBAWHI010000583.1:0-2537 GCA_049593675.1 Nocardioides sp. | reverse complement strand
TCGATCCGGCGCTCGCCGCGACGGACCTCGCGGGTCGCGATCTCCATGGAGAGGTCGGAGAAGGTCAGGACCTCGTCGTCGGCGTCGTCGCGCGGGACCACCCGGCGCAGCAGCGCGCGCAGCCGCGCCAGCAGCTCCTGCAGGGCGAAGGGCTTGGTGAGGTAGTCGTCGGCCCCCGCGTCGAGGCCCTCCACCCGGTCACCGACCGCGTCGCGGGCGGTGAGCACGAGGATGGGCAGGTCGTTGCCCGCGGTCCGCAGCGCCCGGGTGGCCTCGAGGCCGTCGAGACGCGGCATCATCACATCCATCACGACCACGTCGGGGTCGGCGGCGGCGATCACCGCGAGCGCCTCCGCGCCGTCGGCCGCGAGCGAGACGGCGTAGCCGTTGAACTCCAGGGAGCGACGGAGGGACTCGCGGACCGCCTTGTCGTCGTCGACGACGAGCACGCGCGGCTTCGGGAGCGGGGTCGAGGTCACCCGCCTACTGTGCCAGCCACTCCTGAGTCGGGACTGAGAAGCAACGCCGGCGGCGTCGGCGTGTCAGACGTAGCGACCGGCGACCTCGGCGGCCCGCGCGGCGTACCCGCCACCGAACTGGCAGGCGTGCACCAGCAGCGGGAACAGCTGGTGCAGCCCGATCCGGTCCTCCCACCCGTCGGTCAGCGGGGCCGCCTCGAGGTAGGCGTCCAGGACCCGCGGCAGGTGCGGCAGCCCGAAGAGGGCGAGCATCGCCAGGTCGACCTCGCGGTGCCCGCCGTACGCCGCCGGGTCGATCAGCCAGGCATGGCCGTCCAGCCCCCACAGGACGTTGCCGTTCCACAGGTCGCCGTGCAGCCGGGCCGGCGGCTCGGTGGGGACGAGGGCGTCCAGGCGCGGGAGGACGGCCTCGATCGCCGCTGCGTCCGCGTCGGTCGCGGCGCCGCGGTCGCGCGCGAGCTTGAGGTAGGGCAGGACCCGGCGGGCGGCGTAGAACTCGGCCCAGGTGTCGGCCGGCCGGTTCGGCATCGGGAGCCGGCCGATGAACCCGTCGCGCTCGAGGCCGAACGACGCGGCGCCGGCGCTGTGCGTCGCGGCGAGCTCGCGGCCGAGGGCGGCCGCGACGTCGACCGAGCTCTTGCCGGGCTCGATCCAGCGCACGATCACGCACTCGTGGTCGGCGCCGAGCACCTCGGGGATCCGTGCCCCGCGGTCCGGGACGGCCTCGTCGAGCCAGCGCAGGCCGTGCGCCTCGGCCGCGAAGAACCCGTCCGGGGCGTGGGGGAGCGTCTTCATCAACGCGGTGGTGCCGTTGCTGAGTCGCAGCCGGGTCGCGGTGGCGATGTCCCCTCCGGCGACCGGGGCCGTGGCCACCACGGACGCGCCGAGGAGCTCCTCGGCGCGGCGGGCGACCAGTGGCTGGCGGGTCACCGGTGGCCGACCTCCGGCGGCGCGTCGAGCCGTGCTTCCAGCGCGACCACCAGGGCTGCCGCCGTTCGCTCGACCATCGCGAGGACCTCCTCGAATCCGGAGTCCCCACCGTAGTACGGGTCCGGGACGGCGCCACCGGGTTCGAGCGGATCGAAGTCGCGGAAGAGCCGGACCCGGTCGCTCGGACCGCCGATGTCGGCGAGGTTGGCCTCGTCCATCGCGAGCACCAGGTCCGTGTCGTCGTGGCCCGTCCACTGGCGCGCCCGGTGCCGGGTGGCGTCGTAGCCGGCGGTCGTCAGGGTGGCCGCCGCGCGGCGGTCCATCGGGTCGCCGACATGCCAGCCGCCGGTGCCGGAGCTGGTGACCTCGACCCGGTCGCCCAGGCCCGCCTCGGCCAGCCGCTGCTCGAGGACGACGTGCGCCATCGGGGAGCGGCAGATGTTGCCGAGGCACACGAGCTCCACCCGGTAGCTCCCGGGGCGCCGCGGCTCAGGCGTCGCGGACATCGCCGAGGAGCAGCTCGACGGCCCAGGTGACGACCGTGATCACGATCGAGCCGCCGACGGCGTACCAGAACCCGTCGACGAAGAAGTCGCTGTCGAAGAGCCCCGCCAGCCACTCCGTGAAGAGCAGCATGAGCGCGTTGATCACCAGCAGCATCAGGCCGAGCGTGATCACGATGAACGGGATCGACAGGAACTTGATGATCGGGCTGACGAACGAGTTCACAATGCCGAAGAGCAGGGCGACGAAGACCAGCTGCCAGAAGTTGTCCGCGACCTCGTCGAAGCCCTCGGGGCCCGGGAAGCCGATGCCGGCGAAGATCATGACCGCGGCGGCGAGCGCCACGAAGTTGGTCGCGAGCCAGCCGATGAATCTGAGGATCCCCACGTCTGCAGCCTAGGGGACCGCGCGGTCAGCGGGACGGTCGCCCGTCGGCGCGCAACGCGTCGCCGATCGAGCGTTGCGCATCGACGAGGTGCTGCTCGAGGAAGTCGGCCGCGCCGTCGACGTCGCCGCGCTCGAGCAGCATCACCAGGGCGGTGTGCGAGTCGGCCTGGTCGTGGGCGTTGCGCCGGATCCGGTCGACCTGGGCCAGCGCGAGCTTGAGCTCGACCATCAGGCTCT
>JBAWHI010000582.1:0-1680 GCA_049593675.1 Nocardioides sp. | reverse complement strand
GGCTGGAGGCGGCTGGGGCCTCGACAAGCTCGACCACCGGAGGGGTCTCGACAGGCTCGACCACCGGGGCGGCGTAGGGTGCATACGTGCTGGATGTGTTCGAGGCCGAGCTCAAGCTGATGCTCATCGTGGAGCTGGTGCTGCTGGCGGTGAAGGTCTTCGCCTTCGTGAACTCCCTGCTCTACTCAGCGCAGTCCTACAGCGCGGCGAACAAGCTGACCAAGCCCGCCTGGGCGATCATCCTCGGACTGGGCGTGACCGCTCAGGTGGTGCTCGGAGGTTTGGGGATCATCAACTTGGCGTTCACGATTGCTGCTTTCGTGTATCTCGCCGACGTTCGTCCGGCCCTTTCGTCCTTAACTAGGCGACGCTGAGGTCCTGCCGCTGTTATCGATGCTCGAGGTCCGCGTCGACCATGCGGCCGACCAGCTCGTCGAACTCGACCGTCGGTGACCACCCGAGCTCGGTCCGGGCTCGGCTCGCGTCCCCGACCAGCTCGGTCGGGTCGGCCGGCCGCACGAACTCCGGGTCGATGACGACGTACTGCTCCCAGTCGGTGACGCCGGCGCGGGCGAACGCGGCCGCGACGAACTCGCGCACCGAGTGGCCGACGCCGGTCGCCACGACGTAGTCGGCGGGCCGCTCGGCCCGCGCGGCTCGCACCATCGCATCGACGTAGTCCGGGGCCCAGCCCCAGTCGCGGCGGGCCTCCAGGTTGCCGAGCGCCAGCCGGTCGGCCCGCCCCTGGGCGATCGCGGCGACCGTCGAGGTGATCTTGCGGGTCACGAACTGGGCCGGCCGGCGTGGTGACTCGTGGTTGTAGAGGATCGCGCTGACCGCGTGCAGGTCGCGACGGCGATAGACGTCGACCATCAGGTGGGCGTAGGCCTTCGCCGCACCGTAGGGGTTCATCGGGCGAACGGCGGTCGACTCGTCCTGCGGACTGCGGTCGGGCTGGCCGAAGATCTCCGCGCTCGAGGCCTGCACGAAGCGGACCCGGCGCCCCTGCTTCTCCTGCACCAGCAGCGCCGACTCCAGCAACCCGGCCGCGGCGGCGCCGTTGACCCGTGCGGTGAGGTCGGGCTCTTCCCAGGAGCGGGCGACCGAGCTCAACGCCGCGAGGTTGAAGATCTCATCGGGAGCGAGGTCCACGAGCAGCGCGCGCACGTCGTCGATCGCGGTGAGGTCGCCGGTGTGCAGCTCCACGCCGGGCAGGTCGGGGAGCGGCTCGAGCTCGTGCGCGAGGGCGTGCACCTCGACACCCTCGGCGAGCAGCCGCTCGGCGAGATAGCTGCCGTCCTGGCCGCTGACGCCGGTGATGAAGGCCCGGCCCGGTGCGGTCATCGTGGCTTCACCAGCCCTGCTGGGTTGCGTGCAGGTCGGCGTCGACCATCAGGGCGACCAGCTCGCGGAAGGAGACCTTGGGCTTCCAGCCAAGCACCTCGCGCGCCTTGCTCGCGTCGCCGATGAGGTGGTCGACCTCCGCGGGGCGCATGAAACGCGGGTCCTGGCGGACGTAGGGCGTCCAGTCGTCGATGCCCACGTGGCCGAATGCCTCGTCGAGGAAGTCGCGGATCGAGTGGGTCTCGCCGGTCGCGACCACGTAGTCGTCGCCCTGCGGCTGCTGCAGCATCAGCCACATCGCCTCGACGTAGTCGCCGGCGAAGCCCCAGTCGCGCT
>JBAWHI010000581.1:0-11352 GCA_049593675.1 Nocardioides sp. | reverse complement strand
CGGCACGGTCGTGCTGGCGCTGGCCGCCGGCCGGGTGCTGCCCGCGGTGCGGGTGCCCGCGCTCCTGGCCGGCGCGCTGGTGACCCTCGGTGGCTTCGCGAAGGCGCTCTGGAAGACGCTGGTCGCCGCAGAGCCGTGCCGGAACTTCCCGTTCCTGGAGAACATGCTGTTCCCCTGCCTGGCGTTCGGCTTCGCCGGCATCGCCTGTGCGCTCCTCGGCGTGTGGCGCGGTCGTCCCGCCTCGTGGCTGCCCTTCCTGATCCTGCCGGTGCTCGGCTCCTTCGTGACGCTGCTGATCCTGGACACCTGGCCGCTGCTGATCGTCGCGGCGATCGGCGCCGTGTTCATCGGTGTCATCGCGATCCGGCTGTCGCTGCGCGGTGACGACCGGATCGGTGCTGCGCTGTTCGTCGTCTACATCGTCGGCACCCTCGTGCTGCCGCCGCTCGCCTCGCGCCCGCACCAGTCCGAGGCGCTCCAGTGGGGCGAGCAGGCCACCAACACCTTGGTGCAGCTCTCGTTCCTGCTCGGGGCGCTGCGGCTGCTGCGGCGTACGCCGGCCACCTCAGTCCCCGACCCCCGACCCGTAGGAGTTCCCCGATGACCGACCGCCTCGGCTACCGCCGCAAGTTCGGCGTGATCGCCCCCAGCACCAACACCATCGTCGAGCCGGAGTTCGCCGCGATGACGGTGCCCGGCGTCACGGCGCACTTCTCGCGCATCCACATCCGCAACCAGGTGATGGACTCCGATGAGGGCATGGAGCGGCTGCTCACCCAGATCCGCGCCGAGATCGGCGGTGCGTGCGAGCGGGTGCTGACCTGCGAGCCGGACTACATGGTGATGGGGATGAGCGCCGAGACCTTCTGGGACGGCGTCGAGGGCAACCGCGCCTTCAAGCAGCAGATCACCGACATCACCGGCCTCCAGGTCGCCACCGGTGCCGAGGCCTGCGAACGGGCGCTCGGGCTCTACGGGGCCAAGAAGATCGGCGTCGTCACGCCGTACCAGCCCGTCGGTGACGAGAACGTCGTGAAGTTCTTCGGCGAGCTCGGCTTCGAGGTCACCGCGATCAAGGGGCTCAAGTGCCCGACCGCGGTCTCCATCGCGCACGTCTCCGAGGCGGAGCTGCGCGACGCGATCCACGAGGTCAACGGTCCCGACGTCGACGCGATCGTCCAGTGCGGCACCAACCTGTGCATGTCCGAGCTGGCCGACGAGGCCGAGCGCTGGCTGGAGAAGCCGGTGATCGCGATCAACGCCGCCACCTGGTGGATGGCGCTGCGCGACAACGGCATCGAGGACAAGGTGCACGGCTACGGGTCACTGCTCCGCGACCACTGAGAGCCGTACGCTGCTCACGTGTACGCCGCGCTCTGGCGCCTCCTGCCCGGGCCGGTCTGGCTCAAGGCGATCGAGGCCCTCATCCTGGTCGCTCTGGTCCTGTGGACCCTGCTCGCCGTCGTGTTCCCGGCGATCGAGCCGCTGCTGCCGTTCGACCAGATCAGCGTGGGCGACTGACGCCGCGCGCTCTGGTGGCCGGCGGCCGACCCGAGGTGAGGGAGCCTCAGGACAGGGACGGGGGCGGGCCGGCGTCGACGCCGCGCCTCTCGACCAGCTGGGCGCCGATGACGAGGCGCTCGCTGGAGCCCCAGCGGGGGTGACAGGTCACCAGCGTCATCGTGCGCTGGGAGGCCTTGTCGCCCGGGTGGCCGGAGACCGGGGCCAGGACCTCGGTCGCGGTCGGGGTGAGGATCCGCTCCCACATGACCTGGTAGGTCAGCCAGCCGTCGACGGTCTCGACCACGACGTCGTCACCGACCGCGAGCGCGTCCAGGTCGGCGAACGGCTCGCCATGGGTGGAGCGGTGACCGGCGACGGCGAAGTTGCCGACCCGCCCGGGGAGTGCGGTCTCCGGGAAGTGCCCCGGCCCCCGCGCCAGGTCGTCGTCGCTCACGCCCTCGACGACCACCCATGACCAGTCGTTGCCGAGGGCGGGGATGTGCAGGATGCCGAGGCCTTCGCCGGAGTCGGGCGCATCGACCGCATTCGCCTGCGCGGCGCCCTGGGGTCGCGCATCCTTCTCGGCATGGAAGTCGTCCTTGAGGTCGTCCTGGGCGGCCGCGGTCTGGTGATTGGTCCAGACCAGCACGTAGAAGACGAAGGCCGCGAGCACGACGCCGAGGGTGATCGCGAGCTCGGCGACCACCCGGACACCGAATTGAGATGCAGAACGTAGCCCCACTGACACACCAAAGAATATATCATCGCAACATCACCCGAAGGTCTGAGGAGAATCATCGCATGAGGTCCGTTGCCCGCGCCGCCGCAGCGCTGCTGCTGGTCGGGGTGACCGCGGCCCTCGGCGTGGTCGCGGTCGGCGTCCCGAGCGCCGTCGCGGTGGTGCCGAACGGCGGGTGCTGGACCTACGTGCCCGACCCGCTGGACCCCGCCCTGGGCGCGCCGCCTGCGAGCGACATCTCGACCGCTCTCGAGCCGTGGTCGGTCGAGGACGGCCAGATCGTGATGGGCACGTCCGGTGCCACGACGACCGGCGGGACCCGCGAGGTCGTCGTCGGCCTCTCCAGTGGCCCGGTCGTCTCCGCGGCGGCCGCCTCCGGCACCGCCTCCTTCGTGCTCTCCGTCGACGGCACCCCGCTCGCCGCGCCGCTCACCACGACGTACGCCGCCGAGGCCGGCCAGCCGGTCCGCGACGTCGTCGTCCGGGGCAGCCTGCCGGTGGGCGCCGTCGGCAACCACGTGGTCCGCCTCGACTCGGTCTACTTCGACGACCCGGCCCAGGACCTGCGGGTGGCCTGCAACGGCCAGACCCAGGGCGCGCCGGGGGGACCGAACCCCGCGGCCGACCCGGTCCCGACCGACGTGACGGCGCCGTACTCCGCGGTGGCCGCCTCCCGGGCCGGCATCACCGGCGTCACCGGGCAACGAGTGACGACGGCCGCCCGAGCCGGCGACGTCGTCACGGTCGCGGTCGCCGGGTTCCCGTCCTCGGCCCCCGCCCAGGCGCGTCTGTGCAGCGGGGACGACTGCACCGACGAGTCGCGGCTGTGGGCCGGCCAGAGCGGCACCGGTCAGACCGTCCTCACCGTCACGGAGGACCTCGCCGCAGGCGCGGGGTCGATCCAGGTCTCCGACGGCGTGACGACCGCGACCCACGAGCTCACCGTCCTCGGCCCGCCTGCCCTCGCGGCGGCCGAGAAGCCCGCGACCGACACGACGACCGTCGAGCTCACCGGCACCAGCTGGGACCCCGAGAAGCCGGTCACCGTGCGCGGCTACACCGGTTCGGACGCGTCCTCACCGACGACCTCCGACCCGGCGGTCTCGGTCAAGGCCGGCCCCAGCGGCGGGTTCACCGCCAGCTTCGAGGTCAGCGACCCCGACACCGAGACGATCGCGGCGACCCAGGACGGGGGCACGCTGAGCGCGGGCTACGCCTTCTCGGGTCAGATCGGCACCGCGCCGATCGACCCGGTCGACCCCGTCGACCCGCCCGTGACGCCGGTCGACCCGCCGGTCGCGGCGCCGGTCGCGCCGCCCGCGAGCGACCCCGTGGTCCCGCCGGCCGACATCCCGCCGCCGGAGGACCTGCCGATCGAGGACGTGCCCGGCCTCGAGCCGACCGAGGTCTCGGTGCTGACCGAGGACCTGTCGGTCTCGGAGGCCCGCCTCGCCGGCAACGCCACGCTGGCCGAGCTCTTCGGCGGCGCCGTGCGCAGGGACCTGCTCTTCATCGTCGCCAACCTGGGTGACGCCACCGTCACCGACCCGATCGTCCGGGTCTCGGTCGGGCGCTCGCCCGACATCGAGCCCCAGATCGTCGATGCCGATGTCGGCGTCCTCGACCCGGGGGAGCAGACCGTGGTCTCGGTGCCGCTGGAGCTGCCGATGGCCTCCTTCGGCACCTACCACGTGGTCGGCCAGGTCGGGGACGCCGAGGTCGGCTCCTTCGACCTCGAGTGGACGACCTACCCCTGGGGCCTGTTCGCCCTCAACGCCCTCGGTGCCGCCCTCATCGTCTGGGGAGTGCGCCGCCGGATGGAGGCGCGCAAGCCGGCTCCGTACCGACCGACGGTCGCGGCGGGCGCGGAGGACGCGGTCGTCGACCTGACCGCGGCCGAGGCCTGGTGGTCCCACCGGGACGGCACTCCAGGTGTCCGCCCGGGCCCGGGTGCGGGCCCGGTCGAGGAGCCCGCGGACGACGCGATCGTCGACCTGGGCGCCGCGGAGAGCTGGTGGTCGCGACGCGCGGCCGAAAAGGGTTCCCAGGCGTCGTAGATATCGTATATTCTCTACTAATCCGAGTGGACAGAGGTGCAACGACGTGTCGAGGCGGCGCAGCTGGTTCCGGGACCGGTCGACGGTGCTCCGGGTGGGCGCGGTGGCCGCGGGCCTGACGCTCGCGCTCGCCGGCTGCGGGACCCTGATGCCCGGTGGCAACACCACCGGTGGCGACCTGAGCACGGCCGCCGAGGCGGGGCCCGGCCCGGGCGTGACCGACGAGACCGTCAAGGTGGTCTTCGTCGCGGTCGACCTCGATGCGGTGCGGAAGTTCACCGGCTTCAACACCGCCTCCGTCGGGGACCAGAAGGCGCAGATCAAGGCGCTCGAGGACTGGGTCAACGCCAACGGCGGCATCGGCGGGCGGCAGATGGAGGCGGTCTTCCGGCTCTACGACGCCCAGTCGGACTCCCCGGCCGCCGAGGAGCAGCTCTGCAACCAGATCACCCAGGACGACCAGGCGTTCGCGATCGTCATGACCGGGCAGTACCAGACCAACGCCCGTCCCTGCTACGCCCAGCGCGAGACGCTGATGCTGGATGCCTCGCTCTACGCCAGCGACGACGAGCACTACGCCGAGCTCTCGCCCTACCTGTGGACCGCCAGCTTCCCGGAGTACAACGCGTTCGTCCGCACCTACATCCGGGTCCTCGGCGAGCAGGGCTGGTACGACGGTGAGGAGGCCGTCGGCGTCGTCGCCGCCGAGTCCGAGATCAACCGGCGCGCGGTCGACGACGTGGCGACGCCCCTCCTCGAGGAGGAGGGCATGGGCGCCGAGGTCGCCTGGGTCGACACGACCGACACCGGGACCCTGTTCCAGGGCCTCGAGCAGGCCGCGATCACCTTCCGCAGCAAGGGCATCGAGCGCGTGATGTTCCTCGGGGGCTCCCGCCTGGCGTCGGTCTTCGCCACGGTCGCCGGCTCCCAGGACGGGTTCGCCCCGCGCTACGCGATCTCGAGCTTCGACAACCCGTCGTTCTTCGTGAACAACCCCGACACCATCCCGCCGACGACGATGGATGGCATGGTCGGCGTCGGGTTCCACCCGCCGCAGGACGTGCCGGACTCCGACTACCCGTTCCCGACCGGCGCGGCCGAGACCGAGTGCGTCGACATCTACGGCGAGGCCGGCATCACCTTCGAGTCGCGGGAGTCGGCGCGTGTCGCACTGCCCTACTGCGACGCCACGCGGCTGCTGATGCTCGGCGGCGACGGTGTCGACGGCCAGCTGAACGCGGCCGCCTGGGCGAAGGCCGTGGAGCGGGACGGGAGCAGCTTCGAGACCGCCTCCGGCTTCGGCGGAGCGCTCGGCGGGGAGACGCGTGCCGCAGCCGGCGGCTACCGCGTGCTGCGCTTCGACTCCGACGCTGGCCACTTCGTCTACGAGGGTGACGAGGCTCCCTTCGATGGTGAGTGAGACCCCCGCCCTCGCCTGCTCCGGGATCCGTGCCTCGTACGGACCGGTGCAGGTCCTCTTCGACGCCGGACTGAGCGTCGGACCGGGGGAGATGGTCGCCCTGCTCGGCCCCAACGGGGTCGGCAAGAGCACCCTGCTCAAGGTGATCGGCGGCCTGCTGCGACCCGACGCCGGCAGCGTGCAGCTGGGTGGCGTGGACGTCACGGCGCTCTCGACCCGCAAGCGGGTGGGCCTCGGCCTGTGCCAGGTGGTGGGCCAGGCGACGTTCCCGTCCCTCACCGTGACCGAGAACCTCACCATGCACGCCTACGCCTCGACCGACCGCCGGTGGACGAAGGACGCCGTGGAGGCGGCTCTCGCCGTCTTCCCGCGCCTGCACGCCCGCCGCAACCAGCCGGCCTCGACCCTCTCCGGAGGTGAGCGGCAGATGCTCGCGCTGGCCAAGTCGATCGTCGTCGACCCGAAGGTGCTGGTCATCGATGAGTTCTCGCTCGGCCTGGCGCCGGTCGTCGTCGGTGGGCTGATGGACCTGGTCCGCCGGCTCAACGAGCGCGGCGCCGCGGTGCTCGTCGTCGAGCAGTCGGTCAACGTCGCGCTCTCGCTCGTCGACCGCGTCTACATGATGGAGAAGGGCGAGATCATCGCCGAGGAGACCGCGGCCGAGCTGGCCGGCGACCCTGAGCGGGTCCGGGCCCTGATGCTCGGTGGACACGCCGCGGCCGCCGACGCCGTGCCCGACGCGGTGCCGGGGGGTGTGCCCCGATGAGCGGGTTCGACTTCGGCATCGACCGTCTGGTCATCGGCCTGTTCACCGGTCTCACCTACGGGATGCTGGCCGTCGGCCTGGTGCTGGTCTACCGGTCCAGCCGGTTCGTGAACTTCGCGCACGGCGCGGTCGGCGCCTTCGGCGCCTCCGTGCTCGCCCTCTTCGTCGTCGACTGGGGGCTGCCCTACTGGGTGGCCTTCGTGGTCGCGATCGTCGTCGCCGCCCTCCTCTCCGGCCTCATCGAGGTCGTCGTGGTCCGCCGGATCGAGGGCCGCCCGAGCATGGTCGGCATGATCGCGACGCTCGGCCTCTCCCAGCTGATCCTGGTGATGTCACTGCTGATCAACAGCGACGGCGTCAGCGGATTCACCTTCCCCGAGCCGACCCTCCTGCCGACCTTCGAGATCGGGTCGCTGCCGGTCGGCACGCCGTACGTCGCGATGCTGCTGCTGGCGCCGTTGCTGCTCGCGGGCCTCGGCTGGTTCCTGCGCCACCACCGCATGGGCATGGCCATCCGGGCCGCCGCCGACGACCCTGACACCGCCCGCCTGGAGGGCATCCCGGCGCGGTGGATGGCCACGCTGGCCTGGGCGATCGCCGGCGGCATCGCCGGGTTCTCCGCGATCCTGGTGACGCCGACGACCGCGGGCGCGGGCATGGAGGGCCTGGGCCCCGACCTGCTCCTCAAGGGCCTCGCCGGCGCCGTGATCGCGCGGATGTCCTCCATCCCGATCGCGATCGCCGCCTCGCTCGGCATCGGCGTCCTCGAGCAGGTGCTGCTCTCCAACCCCGACACCCGTGGCCTGGTCACCGTCGCGATCGCGCTGATCATCGTGATCGCGCTGCTGCGCCAGCCCGAGCTCGGGCGCGCCGGCCAGGACAAGGGTCGGTGGCGCCGCGTGGTGCTGCCCCCGCTGCCCGAGGAGTACCGCCGCATCCGCAGCATCCGCTGGCTGCCCCGCGTGTCGGTGGCGGTCGGCATCACGGTCGCGGTCGGCACGGCGTACGTCGTCAGCAACGACACCGCCTCGGTGCTGTCGCTGGTGGCCGGCTACACCCTGGTCGGGCTCAGCGTCGGGCTGCTGACGGGGGTCTCGGGCCAGCTCTCCCTGGGCCAGTTCGCCTATGCCGGTATCGCGGCCGCGGCCTCGGTGCACGTCGTCGACTCCAGCGGTAACTTCCTGTTCGGCGTGCTGTGCGGCGTCATCACCGCCGCGGTCGCCTCGACCCTGGTCGGCATCCCGGCGATGCGACTCAAGGGTCTGGCGCTGGCGGTGTCCACGCTCGCCTTCTCGCTCGCGACCTCGACCTGGCTGCTGCGCCAGGAGATCTTCCTCGGCAACGGCTTCGCGCCGGCGAAGCCGACGTGGTGGAACTATCCGCTCGAGTATGCCGTCGACTACTACCTCTTCGCCGTCGTCGTGCTCTGCATCGGTGTGTGGCTGACCAACAACCTGCGCCACGGCGGCTTCGGCCGGATGCTGCAGGCGCTGCGCGACAACGAACAGGCCGCCCGCGCCTTCACGGTGCCGAACCGGATGCGGATGCTGCAGCTCTACTCGGTCTCCGGGGCGCTGGCCGGCCTCGGCGGCATCGTCATCGGGCACGGGCAGTCCCAACTGACGGTCAACTCGTTCCCGGCCGACGCCAGCATCGAGGTCGTCGCCGTGACCGTCGTCGGCGGCCTCACCGTGACGCTCGGGCCCCTCATCGGCGCGCTGATCATCATCGGCCTCCCGGCGATGTACGGCCTGGGCACGGCTGGGCAGGCCGCGCTGGCGGTCGGTTGGCTGCTGGTCGTGATCTTCATGCCCGACGGCCTCGGCGGCCTCCTGGTCCGCGGCCGTGATCGCGTCTACGACGCCATCGCGCGCCGCCACGGCGTCGACCCGCTGCGCGCCCGCCACGGCGCGGTCGAGGACGACGGACGGGTCTCGCCGCTGCACGACGCTCCCCGGCTCGAGGGGCTCTTCGACCGGGCGGCCCCGGAGCAGGTCGGTGCGCCCGGCGCCCCGATCCTGACCGTCACCAGCCTCTCGCGACGCTTCGGCGGAGTGGTCGCGGTCGACCAGGTCGACTTCCAGGTCGCGCCGGGGGAGATCCTCGGCGTGATCGGCCCGAACGGCGCCGGCAAGACGACCTGCTTCGAGATGGTCGCCGGCTTCACCCGTCCGGACACGGGCACGGTCGTCTTCGACGGCATCGACGTCACCCGGGCGACGCCGGAGCAGCGCGCCCGCGAGGGTCTGGTGCGCTCCTTCCAGGACGCCGCGCTGTTCCCCACCCTCACGGTGCACGAGACGCTGATGGTCGCGCAGGAGCGGGTCGAGCCGACCCGGCTGTGGGAGTCGGCGCTCGGCGTGCCCACCAGCGAGCGCGAGAAGGCGCGGGCCGCCGACGAGGTGCTGGAGCGGATGCGCCTGACCCGGCACGCCCGGCACGCCGTGGGGGAGCTGTCGACGGGCACCCGCCGGGTCGTCGAGCTCGCCTGCCTGCTCACCCTGGAGCCGCGCGTGCTGCTGCTGGACGAGCCCTCGGCCGGCATCGCGCAGAGCGAGAGCGACGCCCTGGGCGACCTGCTGCTCGCCATCCGGCGCGAGCTCGGGACCACGATGGTGGTCATCGAGCACGATCTGCCACTTCTGTCGCGATTGTCCGACAGGATGCTCGCGATGAACCTCGGTCGCGTGATCGCGACCGGCACGCCTGACGAGGTCCGCACCGACCCCGCGGTCGTGCGGTCGTACCTCGGCGCCGACCAGGCCGCCATCCAACGCTCGGGCCTGCACCTGGCCTCGACCAACAGCTAGACCCGAGAGCCCCACCCAAGGAGATGACGTGAAGAACCCACTGACCCAGGCCCTGACCCGGCCGGTCCGCGCCCTGGCGACCCTGGCAGCGCTGCTGGTGGTGATGGTCGTCGCTGCGCCGCCGAGCTTCGCCGCCCCGACGCTGACGGTCAGCCAGCTCACCGGGCTCTCGGACGGCCAGACCCTGACCATCTCCGGATCCGGCTTCGAGCCGAACCTGAACAGCATCGCGATCGGTCAGTGCGTCGTGGGCTACACCGGCCCGTCGGACTGCAACACCGCCGGCGGAGCGACCTTCCGCAACGCCGACGCCAGCGGCAAGGTCGCCAGCTTCACGATCACGGTCAAGGAGGTGTTCGGCGCGCACGACTGCACCAAGGTCGAGTGCATGATCGCCGCGGCGCCGATCCCCGGCCAGTCCGACGCCGCGACGATCGCCGCGAACACCGTGGAGCACATGATCACCTTCGCCAGCGCGGAGACCGCGACGGAGACCGAGACCGACACGACGACCACCGAGACCACCACCACCGACACCACGACGACCGACACGACCACCGAGACGCTGCCGCAGACCGGTGCCGGTGACTCGGTGCCGGTGATGATGCTGGCCGCCACCGCGCTGCTCGCGGTCGGCGCCGGGCTGGTGCTGCTGGTGCCGGGTCGCCGCAACGAGGTGACCCGATGAAGCTGAGCCACCTCCGCCGCCCGGCCGCCGCGACGTGTGCGGTCGGTGCGATCGTGCTGAGCTCGGTCGCCCTCGCCGGCGTCTCCGCCTCGGCCGCCGGCGACCGCGCCGGTGCCGACCGCTCCGCCGACAAGGGCCGGGTCCTGCTCGGGAAGGTGAGCGGGGTGACCTCGTTCACCTGCACGGCCGGCACCTTCCCGTCCTTCGACTACGACGCCACGATCACCGTGAACGCCTACCGGGCGACCGACGAGGCGACCCACGTCGACCTGGTCGCGAAGGTCTCCGACATGCCGGGCGTGATCCCGGTGACGCTGGGCGAGGCCGCGATCACCGACAAGCTGCTGCTCGACCTCGGGGGCACCGCCCGCACCCTGGAGGGCAACGGCACCACCACCATCACCAGCAGGGAGCCGATCGCGGTCCCGGACCTGGCGGGCACCTTCACGAGCGCAGCCACCAACGTGTCGGCGGCCGTCACCTCCTTCGAGTACGCACTGCCCACCTTCTCGATGGGCGGCACCTGCACCCCGACCGCCGGCAGCAGCCTGGGGACGCTGACCATCGAGACCGGGCCGGTGCCGACGCCGAGCCCGACCGCGTCCCCGACGGCCACGACCAGCCCGACCGCGTCCCCGACGGCGACCGCGACCAGCGATCCGACCGCCACCGAGACCCCCTCCGGCGAGGGGGTGCCGGCCAAGGGCGCGGTGGCCTTCTCGTGCGTGCTCCAGCCGCTCAACTCCGACTTCGACTACGACGCGACGGTCACGATCGGCGGCTACCGCGAGGACCCGGACGACGACGTCGTCCTGTGGGCGGAGATGAGCGACATCCCCGGCATCTCGCCGGTGGCGATCGAGGGTGACATGACCGTCGAGCTCGAGGCGACGGTCGGCGGCGCCGACGCCACCCTGGCAGGGGCCTCGCACGTCTCGGCGCCGGCGAAGGCGAAGGTCCCGGTGCCGAGGCTCGCCGGCGAGGTCGCAGCCGACGAGGACGAGCTCGAGGTCACCGTCTCGGCCTTCATGTTCGAGATCGTGACCACCGGCCTCACGGTCACCGCACCCTGCGAGGCCGACGACGTCGCCATCGGCACCATGAAGGTCGGCACCGAGGCGCCCGACGAGACCGAGGACCCGGACCCGACCACGGCTGCCACGGACACCACGACCACGACCACGGCGTCCGGTGGCACGGGCACCCTGCCGAAGACCGGTGGCGCGGACGCGCTGCCCGTCGTCGTGCTCTGGGCGGGCGCCCTCACCCTCCTCGGGGCGGCCGCACTGCTGTGCGTGCCCCAGGTCCGACGCCGGGCCCACTGATGCCGGGCTCGATGAGCTGACCCCCGCACGACGAAGGCTCCGCG
>JBAWHI010000580.1:0-4233 GCA_049593675.1 Nocardioides sp. | reverse complement strand
TCGGACCAGGGCTTGGGCCAGTCCAGCTGTGGAGCGATCTCCCAGGCGGTGTCGAACCGCTCGGCGAGGGCGGCGACCGCGTCGACCTCCCCGGCGTGGAAGTCGCGCAGCCCGCGGGCACGGCGGGCGACGTCGGTGAAGGGGAACTGGTGGGCGGGGGCGGCGACCTCGGGCGCGAGGTCGGCGATCCGCTGCAGGGAGGCGAGCAGGTCGCCGGCCGGGTCGTCGCCCGGACGGGCGACGATGGCCAGCTGGGTGGGGCCCTGGGGCATGAGCGTGTCGCCGGTGAAGAGGGTGCCCGAGGGATGCAGGAAGCAGGTGTGGCCGTAGGTGTGGCCGGGCAGGTGCAGCGCCCGGATCTCGGTGTCGCCGAAGTCGAGGGCGGTGTCGCCCTCGAGGATCCGGTCGAGCGTCAGGTCCTCGTCGTGGACGGCGACCGTGACGGCCGCGTCGTACATCCGGGTCCGCACGTCGTCGGGCGCCCCGGTCGCCGCGAGGGCGCTGGCGAGCTGGTCGAGGAAGGGTCCCCGCTCGGCGTGCTGGGTCGCGAAGTCGTCGCGCCGGTGCATCACGATTCGTGCGCCGCTGACCTCCCGCACCTGCTGGGCCAGCCCCACGTGGTCGGGATGGTTGTGGGTGAGCAGCACCGCGACGACGTCCTCGACCCGCTGGCCCACGGCCTCCAGCCCCGCGCGGGCGGCGTCCCAGCAGCTGGGGTGGCGGTAGCCCGAGTCGATGAGCACCAGCCCTGCCGAGGTCTCGACGGTGTAGACGATGACCGACCTCAAGGCGCTTCCCGCCAGGGGGACCGGCACGGCGGTGATGCCGTGGCCGAGGGGGGCGGCCGGGGCGACCTCGCGGGCGCGGTAGGCCGCCGCGTGCTGCTCGTGCAGGGGTGTGGACATCGGTGCGGGTCCCGTCTACTGTGGCGTCCGCTGGAACATACCGAATGGTCGGAATTGTGTCGAGGAGGTCGTTGACGATGGAGGAGCGGGTGGGCTTTCGCCGGTGGGCGCAGGCCGAGCCGGACCAGACGGCGATCATCGCCGCTGACGACAGCCGGCTCACCTACGGCGAGCTCTATGCCGAGGTCAACCGCATCAGCCACGGCTTCCGGCGGCTGCACGGTCTCCAGGAGGGCGACACCGTCGCCTGCGTGATGACCAACTCGGTCGGGATGATCGCGCTCTATCTGGCCGCGATGCAGTCCGGCGTCTATCTCGTCACGATCAACTACCACCTGACCCGGCACGAGATCGCGCACATCCTCGCCGACAGCGGTGCGGGGCTCGCCGTCGTCAGCGAGCGCGCCGAGGAGGCCGTCGCCGCGGCCGCCGCCGGGTCGCTGCCGGTGGTCGTGGACGGTACGCCGAGCCACGGCTCGCTGCCCTGGTCGGCGCTGACCGACGCCATGCCCGCGGACTCGCCGGAGGAGGTCCCGGCCGGCTCGTTGATGATGTACACCTCCGGCACCACCGGACGGCCCAAGGGCGTCAAGCGGCCGCTCGCCGGTGTCGACGCCGACACGGGTGCCCGCACCTACGTCTGGCTCTTCCAGGAGTTCGGGATGGAGCGCCCGGCCTTCGCTCGCTGGCTGGTGTCGGCTCCGCTCTATCACTCCGCCAACATCACGCCTGCGATGGGCGCGCTGCATGCCGGCGGGACCGTGGTGCTCATGGACGGCTGGACGCCCGAGAGCTTCCTCGAGCGGGTCGAGCGGCACGCGGTCACCGGCAGCAGCATGGTGCCGACCCACTTCCACCGACTCCTCCAGCTGCCCGACGACGTGCGCGCGGCCGCCGACGTCAGCTCCGTGCGCTACGTGATCCACGGGGCGGCCCCCTGCCCGGTGGAGACCAAGCGCCGGATCATGGAGTGGTTCGGCCCGGTGATCTACGAGTACTACGGCTCGACCGAGGTCGGGACCACGATCGCCCGGCCCGACGAGTGGCTCGCCCATCCCGGCACCGTGGGGCGACCGGCCTCGATCTCGACGCTGCGCATCCTCGATGCGGCCGGCGAGGAGGTGCCGGCCGGCGAGCAGGGCATCGTCTACATGCGCCAGGGCGAGGACCGCGTCGAGTACCACAACGACCCGGACAAGACCGCCGGCTCACGCCGTGACGGCCTGCTGACGGTCTGGGACGTCGGCTACGTCGACGAGGACGGCTTCCTCTACCTCACCGGACGTGCCAGCGACATGATCCTCGTGGGCGGGGTCAACGTCTATCCGGCCGAGATCGAGGGCGCCGTCCTGAGCCATCGCTACGTCGCCGACGCCGGTGTCGTCGCGCGGCCCGACGGCGACCTCGGCGAGGTGCCGGTCGTGCACCTGACGCTGGGCGCGGATGCGCCGCCGCGCGAGCAGGCGGTCGCCGAGCTGAGCGCCTTCGTCGCGGAGCGGCTCGCGACGGTGAAGCTCCCGCGGGACTACGTGGTCCACGACGCCCTGCCGCGCGACCCCAACGGCAAGCTCTACAAGGCGCGGTTGTGTGACCAGCCGCAGGAGGTGTCCTGACCATGGACTTCGACGACTCTGCCGACGACATCGCCTTCCGCGCCCAGGTGCGGGAGTGGCTCGACGAGGCGCTCGCGGACGTCCCGGACCAGGAGGTGCTGCCGCAGGCCGAGCGCGAGGAGTGGTCCCGCGTCTGGCAGGACCGGCTCGCCGCGGGCGGCTGGGTCGGGCTGTCCTGGCCGGTCGAGCACGGCGGACGCGGGATGGACGCGCTCGCCCAGGCGATCTTCAACGAGGAGTGCGCCCGCCGCGGAGCGCCCTACGCGCTCAACGGCGTCGCGATGATGCTCGCCGGCCCGACGATCCTCGCCCACGGCACCGCCGAGCAGCAGGCGCGCTACGTCCCGCCGATCCTCGAGGGCCGGGAGTACTGGTGCCAGGGGTTCAGCGAGCCGGGCTCCGGCTCCGACCTGGCGAGCCTGCGCACCTCCGCGACCCGGGTCGACGGGGGCTGGCTGATCAACGGCTCGAAGATCTGGACCTCGAACGCCCATCACGCGACCAAGTGCATGCTGCTGGCCCGGACCGACTCCGACGCCTCCAAGCACGCCGGCATCACCTACTTCCTGGCCGACATGGACCGCTTCACGGTCCGGTCGCTGGTGATGATCAACGGCGACACCGAGTTCAACGAGATGTTCCTCGACGACGTCTTCGTCCCCGACGAGGACGTGCTCGGCGGTGTCGGCCGGGGCTGGCCGGTCGCCCTGACGACCCTGGCCTTCGAGCGCGGGTCGATGGCGCTCAACCTCTGGGTCTGGGCCCGGCAGGCCGTCGACCACGTCGTGGAGATCGCCATCGAGACCGGAGCGGCCGATGACGCCTCGATCCTCGACCAGATCGGTGCACTGCACGCGGACGCCGAGGCGGTCCGGGTCGGTTCGCTGCGGATGGTCGGTGAGACCCAGGCCGGCGGGGTGCCCGGCCCCGAGACGTCGGCGCTGAAGAGCCTGTGGGCCGGCGTGGTTCAGAACGCGAACCGCCTGGCGGTGCAGCTGGCTCCGGCCTCCGGTGTCCTCCTCGACGCCGATGCCGACGCGGCCCGGATGCGGCGCTACCTCCGCGCGCGCGCCCACACCATCGAGGGCGGAACCGAGGAAGTCCAGAAGTCGATCCTGGCGGAGCGGGTACTCGACCTGCCCCGCTCGCGCTGAGAGGAGTCGCCATGCGTGCGACGTTCACGCAGGACCAGCTCGACCTGGAGAAGACCCTCCGGTCGCTGGTCGAGGGAGAGCGCACCGCTGCGCGCGAGTGCCTGGACCGACCGTGGGACGGCTGCCGCGTCGATGCCACGCTGGTCCGCGACTTCAGTGTGCTCGGCGTCCCGGAGCGTGCCGGCGGGGTCGGCTCGTCCCTGGTCGACCTGATCGTCGCCGTCGAGGTCCTCGGTGAGCTGCTCGTGCCGAGCACCTTCTCCGCTCACGCCGCCGCGGTGCAGCTGCTCGTGGACAGCGGCATCGACCTCGGCCCCGCGCTCGAGGGCACCGCGACCTGGGTGCCGGCCGTGGACGAGTCCGGTGCCGCTGGCTGGGGATCGCTGACGGCGACGACGGCCGAGCCCGCGCCGAAGTCGCTGGTGCCCTACGCCGCCGCGGCGTCCGCGTTCGCGGTACTCGGCGCCGACGGGGTCGCCCTCGTCGGGTCGCGAGAGGTGCGCCCGCGCGAGTCCTTCGATCCGTCGCGGCCACTGGCCGACGTGGTGCCCGAGCCGGGTG
>JBAWHI010000579.1:0-1992 GCA_049593675.1 Nocardioides sp. | reverse complement strand
CTTGCGGCTCGGGATCCGGATCCGGTTGTTCGTGGTCGCCACGTTGACGATGTACGGCGCGTGCACGTACAGCCCGACTCCGGCCGCCTCGGCGTCGGCTCGCAGACCGTCCGCGCCGCCGGCGTACCGGACCTCGGGGCCCCGGTAGCCCTGCGGGTCGCCGAGGAAGAACTGCACGTGCGACATCGCGCGGGCCTGCGCCTCGGCGATCGGGTCGGACTGGTCGACGTGCGCGCCGATGGCGATGTCAGTCATGAGCCCAGCCTAGGTTCGCCCGCCGACCGTCGGTGAGGAGGTCGTGCTACCGACGGTCTCGAAAGACCGACGCCAGGACGGTGAAGTCGGCGTTGCCGCCGGTGTGCACGACGGCCACCCGCTTGCCGGCCACCCGCTCCCGCTCGGCGAGCAGCCCGGCCAGCGCGAGCGATCCGGCCGGCTCGGCGACGTTGTGGGTCGCACGATAGGTCAGCGCCATCGCCTCGCTCGCCTGCTCCTCGCCGACCCGGACGATCCGGGCCGCACCGGCGACGATGCGCCGCACCGCCTCCGGGTCGGGGGTCCGGCAGGCGACCCCGTCGACGAAGGTGTCGGCGCTCGGCGTCGCGACCGGCTCGCCGGCCTCGAAGGACAGGGCGTAGGCCGGGGCCGCCTCGGCCACGACGCCCACGACCTCGGTGTCGCGGCCGAGCAGGTCGCGGACCGCGATGTTGGCGCAGATGCCGCTGCCCATGCCGACCGGCACGTAGACGACATCGAGGTCGGGCACGTCCTCGTGCAGCTCGGCGGCGTACGTCGCGACGCCCTCGACCAGCCACGGATGGAACGGCGGCACGGGCATCAGGCCCCGCTCCTCGGCGAGCGTTCCGGCGTGCTCGAGCGCGGCCTGGAAGTCGCGGCCGTGGACGACCAGGTCGGCGCCGTACGCCTGCGTGGCTGCGTTCTTGTCCGGCGAGTTGCCCTCCGGCACCACGATCGTGACGGGCAGCCCGAAGGCGGCGCCGGCGTAGGCGAGGCTCTGGCTGTGGTTGCCGCGGCTCGCCGACACCAGTCCGCCCACCGATCCGGACTCCACCAGCCGGGCCGCGAGGTTGACCCCGCCCCGGACCTTGAACGCCCCGGTCGGGTTGTGGTTCTCGTGCTTGACCCACGTCTCGGTGCCCGTGCTGCGCTCGAGCAGCGGCCAGCGCCGGGAAGGGGTCGGGGGAACGTGTCGGCGCACCCGCGCACGGGCCGCCGCGAGCTCGGTCGCATCCACACGGCGACGGTAGCGGCCCCGGGGGCGGCGACCTCGGAGCACGGATTGGGAGCACCCCGAACCGCGCTGTTAACCTTGGGCGTTCTGTGTGTCCCGCACCCACCGATGGGTGTCCCACGCAGAGCCCGCCGGTCCGCCGGCGGAACCGCATCGCCCTCCTGCCACGGAGAGTCCGTGGCCGCCTGAGTCCAGAGGAGGTGGAGACCGCTATGCGTGCATATGAAGTG
This sequence comes from Nocardioides sp., assembly GCA_049593675.1. Classification (GTDB taxonomy): domain Bacteria; phylum Actinomycetota; class Actinomycetes; order Propionibacteriales; family Nocardioidaceae; genus Nocardioides. Next base: position 510 of record JBAWHI010000579.1, on the reverse strand, counting down.
ATGGTCATCCTCGACCCCAGCATCGAGGAGCGGACCGTCGAAGGTTCGCTCGACAAGTACCTCAACGTCATCCGCAAGGACGGCGGCAGCGTCGAGTCCGTCGACGTGTGGGGCCGGCGGCGCCTGGCCTACGAGGTCAAGAAGAACGCCGAGGGCATCTACGCCGTCATCACGCTGAACGCCGAGCCGGCCACGGTCAAGGAGTTCGACCGCCAGCTCACCCTCAACGAGTCGATCCTCCGCACCAAGGTCATCCGCCCCGACGCTCACTGAGCCTCAGGACGACGACCTGTGGAACACCACTTCCGCCTGTCGGTGCGAGACGCAACGATGTGCGGACGTGGTCGGACGACTCTGATCAGAACCAACGCTTAGGGAGCTCTTCATGGCAGGCGAGACCGTCATCACGGTGGTCGGCAACCTCGTCGACGACCCGGAGCTGCGCTTCACCCCCTCGGGTGCGGCCGTGGCGAACTTCCGGATCGCGTCGACGCCGCGCACCTTCGACCG
>JBAWHI010000578.1:0-15719 GCA_049593675.1 Nocardioides sp. | reverse complement strand
TCGTCGAAGGCGCGACGCTCGGCCGGGTCGAAGTCCGGCTGGTCCGGCCTGCTCAGGTGATCCGAGGGCTCCTTGTCGACGTCCTTCACGTCGCGCATGTCCTCCACCGGGTGGGGCTCACCCTCTGTCCGGTGCTCAGCGGGGTCGAGTTGGCTCATCCCTGACCAGTACCCGCTGTGAACTCCGTCATGCGCGACGGTCGCGTGCTGCTAGCGACCCGCGGTGGTGGAGGTGGTGTCGACGCTGCGCATCCGGTCCGGCTCGAAGCCGTGCCGCATCCCCCAGCCGACCGCCTGGGAGCGACGGGTCACGCCGATCTTGCGGTAAGCCGTGCGGATGTAGGTCTTCACCGAGTTGATCGACAGGTAGGACCGGGTCGCGATCTCGTGGTTGCTGAGCCCTTGGGTGATCAGCGCCAGCACCTCCGACTCGCGCGCGGTCAGCCCGTGCTCCTGGCCGGGCCACTCGCCTGCCGCACCGGTGTCGACCGATCCGGCCGACTCGCGCGGCACCACGGTCTCGCCGTCGTGCACCGCCTCGATCGCGGTGGCGATCTCGTCGGCGGAGAGCCCCTTGGACAGGTAGCCGGCAGCGCCGCGCTCGATCGCCTTGCGCACCAGCTCCGGCTGGAGGTTCCAGCTGAAGATGACGACCCGGGCGTCGCCCCCGCGCACCAGGTCCTCGAGGTCGACTCCGTCGCCCTGGATCTGCCCGAACGTGTCGTACAGGATCACGTCGACCTGACTGATGACAGGCAGCCCGGAGTCGAGCTCGACCACGTTGATGCGGTCGTGGTGCGGCGCCAGCATCGCGGCGACGCCGGCGACCACCATCTCGTAGTCGTTGACGACCGCGATGCGGATCGGTCTCGTGGCCATGCCTCAGCGTAAGCCCGCACCGGTGTGATGCGCTCGACACGCACCACAATGCCAGGTTCGCCGGCCGGCAGGGGATACAAAGGAGGTGGCCCCGCTAGGTATGAGCTAGCGGGGCCTACTGCTGTCCAGAGCCTCTCCCCGTGGCGGCGAAGGCGTCGATCTCCGCGAGCAGCCGGGAGCGCACGTCGGGCTCGGCGAACGAGGCCTGCACAGCCGTCCTCGCCAGGTCGGCCACCCCCGTCTGGTCGAGATCGAGCAGGTCTGCAGCGATCTCGTACTCCCGGTTCAGCGTCGTACCGAACATCGGCGGGTCGTCGGAGTTCACCGTGATCGTCACGCCCGCGTCGCGAAACGCCCGGATCGGGTGCTCGTCGAGCGTCCTCACCGCGCGGGTCGCGATGTTCGATGAGGGGCAGACCTCCAGCGGTACGCCGGTCGCGGCGAGGTGCGCGAGCAGTGCCGGGTCCTGCGCCGACGAGGTGCCATGGCCGATCCGCTCGGCCCCGAGCAGCTCCAGCGACTCCCACACCGTCTCCGGGCCGGTGGTCTCACCGGCGTGCGGCACGCTGCGCAACCCGGCCGCGCGGGCGGCGGCGAACTGCGGCTGGAACTGGGCGCGCGGCACGCCCACCTCCGGGCCACCCAGGCCGAACCCCACCAGGGCGTCGCTGCCGTGGTTGAGCGCGTAGTCGAGGGTGGCGGCGGCCGCCGGGAGCCCGGACTCCCCCGGGATGTCGTAGATCCAGCGCAGCACCAGCCCGAAGTCGCGCTCGACCGCCACCCGCGCGTCCTCGAGAGCCTCGGTGTAGGCCTCGATCGGCATGCCGAGGTCGTCTCGGTCCGGGCGGACCGAGGTGTACGGCGTGCAGGTGAGCTCGGCGTACCGCAGGCCCTGCCCGGTCGCCATCTCGCGCCCGATCTCGTGGGTGAGGTAGCGGATGTCCTCCGGGGTGCGGATCAGGTCGACGACGGCGAGGTAGACCTCGATGAAGTGCGCGAAGTCGCGGAACGCGAAGAAGCGGCGCAGCTCCTCGGGGTCGCTGGGGACCGTGCCCGGGTGGCGCGCAGCCAGCTCGGACACGATCCGCGGCGATGCGGACCCGACGTGGTGCACGTGCAGCTCGGCCTTCGGCAGGCCTGCGATGAACTCAGGAAGACTCACACATCGGAGTGTGTCACTGGAGCTGGTCGAGCAGGTTGTCCGCGATGTCCGCGGTCGTCGTGCCGTCCTGGAACACCTCGCCGTCGAGCACGATGGTCGGCGTGCCCTGCACGCCGGCGTCCTGCGCGGCCTGCGCCGCTGCGTCAGCCCACTCCTGCTGATCCATCCCCTCGATCCCGGGGCGCACCGCGGCCTCCTCCGCGCCCGCCTCGACCGCGAGCTCCACGAGCCGGTCGTCGTCGAGACCGGACTCGCTGCCCGACGCCTCGTCGTAGGCCTCGAAGAGCAGGTCGTGGTAGGTCTTGCCCACATCGGCACCGGACTCGTCGAGCACGACCTTGAACGCGTTCGCCGCGCGGGCGGAGTAGTCGCTCAGGAAGCTCACGGGGCGGTACTCGACCCGCACCACGCCCTCCTCAGCGAGCTGGGTGAGGTCATCGGAGGTCCGCTCCTCGAAGTCGGCGCAGTGCACGCAGTGGAAGTCCTCGTAGACGATGACCTCGTGGTCGGCGTCCGCGGGGCCGACGGTCATGCCGAACTCGCTGCCCGCTGCGGGCGCGTCGACGTCGGTCGTCGTGTCCAGGGCGCGGGAGAGGAAGTAGCCGCCGGCCACGATCACCAGGATCACGGCGACGACCCCGCCGATCATCATGGTGCGGCGACGACGCTCGTCGCGCTGCTGCTCCTCGAGGGCAGCGGCAGCGCGGGCGGCCCGGTCGTTGATCCGGTTCTTCTTCGACATCAGGTTCCTTCGGGTTCTGCGGGCTCAGGCGCACGCCCGAAGAGGCGCGCATCCAGGGACAGTCTGGTGGAGGGCAGCCACGCCACGAACAGCGAGACGAGGAGGAGTACGCCGTCGCGGGCGATCTCCCACGGGTACTTCGACGCGGCGTCGGGGTCGTAGCCGCCACCGCCGAAGCAGCCGCAGTCGATGTTCATCCCGCGCGCCCACACCGAGGCGATCCCGGCGATGAACAGCGCGAAGAGCACCGCCGAGACCACGGCGGCGCCGCGGGTCAGGACGCCCAGGATCAGCATCAGGCCGACGACGACCTCGATGACCGGCAGCAACTGGCCGACCGGCTGCACGAGCGACGACGGCAGCAGCTCGTAGGCGCGGACCGCGGCGACCGACTGCGCGGGATCGAACAGCTTCAGGGCGCCGGCGTACACCCAGACGGCGCCCACGACGAGGCGCGCGACGAGACCTGCCCACTCCTTCACGGGCACGACCCTAGGGGCCGAGCCTGAATCATGGCTGAGGACCGCCGACCCGCACCTGCGGGTCTAGGGTGGCCAGCGTGAATGAGCGACTCGTCTGGATCGACTGTGAGATGACCGGGCTCGACCTCGGCGCCGATGCGCTGATCGAGGTGGCGGCCCTGGTCACCGACTTCGACCTGAACGTCCTCGGCGACGGCGTCGACCTGATCGTCAAGCCGCCGGCCGAGGCGGTGGCCCAGATGAACGACTTCGTCCGAGACATGCACGAGACGTCCGGCCTCTCGCGCGAGCTCGACTCCGGCATCACCCTGCAGGAGGCCGAGGAGCAGGTGCTCGCCTACATCAAGGAGCACTGCCCCGACGGCAGCCGCCCCCCGCTGGCGGGCAACACCGTCGCCACCGACCGGGCGTTCATCGCTCGCGACATGCCCGACCTCGAGGCCTTCCTGCACTACCGCATCGTCGACGTCTCCTCGATCAAGGAGCTCTCCCGGAGGTGGTTCCCGCGCGCCTACTTCCAGGCGCCGGCCAAGCGCGGCAACCATCGCGCGCTCGCCGACATCCAGGAGAGCATCGAGGAGCTGCGCTACTACCGCGAGGCGGTCTTCGTGCCCTCCCCCGGGCCCGACAGCGCCACCGCCCGGACGATCGCGCAGAAGCACGGCGGGGCCCTGACCGGTCTCGGCGAGGACCCGGCGCCCACCACCCCACCCGATTCCGCAGATCAGGGCTGATTCCCCTACACTCGTCGTCGGTCCTCGACCTCGTCGAGATCATGGTGGGTATAGCTCAGCTGGTAGAGCGCCGCCTTGTGGTGGCGGATGTCGCGGGTTCAAGTCCCGTTACTCACCCCAGTTGGTCAAGCCCCTGGCCTGTGCAGACAGGTCGGGGGCTTGTCCCATCGACAGGCCCCAGTTCGGGGCCAGGGGCGACCAGCCACGACCCTCCCGGCTCCCATCCGGGCGCTGCGGTCCGGACACCAGGAACGCGCCGCAAGGTCGACCTCGCTCGCCCGCGCTGAATCCCGGCGGCGGAATGTGTCGCGTTCTGGCATCACGAGTCTGGCCGACACTCGTCGAGAAGGTGGATCACGAGAACGTGCCGACCCAGGCCATGCTCCGGGCGAGGCGAACCTCAGGATCCATCCACGACCGACTGGTCGTGCGACTATTCTCGCCCGGCACCAGCACCGGGAGGAACACAACGGGGGGCAAGCGGTGCGTCGCATCATCTCGCAGGGTCGCAGCAGGCTGCGCGGTTGGGGAGCCGGCGCACTCGTCGCTGCTCTGACGTTCACATGGGTCGCCGGCTACGACGCTCAGGCGTTCGGCGCCGTCCCGTCGGCGGCTCAGCGTGCGGTCGTCGCCGTTCCGGTCGCCGCCACCGAGGACGCGACCTCGGCCATCGCCGGGCGGGTCACGCACGACCGCGTGCCGGTCGAGCGTCTCGCAGTAGCGGCGTACGAGCCGGGCACCACCGAGGCACCGTCCGAGGACACCGAGCCGCCGGTGGCGTGGACGACCACGAACGCCGAAGGCCGGTTCACCCTCGCGGTCCCAGCCGGCGACTACCAGATCCACGTCTACGACTCGAGGCGCATCTACCGCGACCAGTGGGTGGGAACCGACGGGACCCGGGCTGCCGCGACCGTGTTGACCGCAGCCGCCGGAGAGACCGTCTCGGTCGAGGTGACCTCGGTCGACCTGTTGCGCGTCGTCGGGGTCGGCGGCGGCACGAGCGGCGAGCTGTGGGCTCGACGCTGGGACGAGCCGACCCGGACCTGGGGCGAGCTGTACCAGCTGACCGACCGGGCACTGTTCGGATGGGTCATCGAGCCCGGTCGCTACCGGTTCCTCCACCACGGAGTCGGCCTGCCGACCTGGTACGGCGACACCCTCGACTTCGAACGGGCCCAGGACGTCGTCATCACCCCGACCGGAGACCCGCACACCAGGCTGACCATCAACCCGATCTACGCCAACACGGTCACGGCGCTCGAGCCGGTCGAGCTGGTCGGGAGCGGCTGGGTCGGCGAGCCGCTGACGTTCCGTGACGCGGCCTGGAACGTCGCGCCGTCGACGTGGCGACACCAGGTCGTTCGCGACGACGGCGAGGTCCTCGCAGAGAACGGCCCCTGGACGTACACGCCGAGGCCAGCGGACGCCGGCCACACCATCGTCGTGCGCATGTTCGCGTCCAGGGCCGGCTACAACGAGGGTCTCTCCGTGTCCGAGCCGGTGCTCATCCAGGCGGTCTCGGCGACGCGCATCCCGAAGGTCGCCGGGAAGGCGCAGCTCGGGTCTGCCCTGCGGGCGACCACCGGGTCGTGGAACCAGCCGGTCTCCGGCTACGCGTACCAGTGGACCCGGTCGGGTCGCCCGATCGCCGGCGCGGACAGGGCGACCTACCGCGTCACCCGCTCCGACCTCGGGAAGAAGGTGGGTGTGCGGGTGACCGCTATCACCGGCGAGGGACGCGTCGGCACCGCGACAAGCGCTACCGTCCGCGTCCGGGCACTGGCATCGTTCACCGTCACCCGGACCACCGTCGAGCGGGCCGGCGTGAGGGTGACGACGTTCAAGGCGACGCTCCACCTGGTCGGAGTCGACCGGGTCGGCGGGAAGTTCACCGTCACGGGGCCGCAGATCCGCCTGGCGCGCACCGCGCACGACCGCGCAGCCCAGCGGTGGACCACCCCCGCCACACCCGGCCGGTACACCTACCGGGTCGCGCTGCCCGGCTCGAGGCTCGTGGCGCCCGCGAAGACCAAGGTGTCCGCCAAGGTCCGCTGACACGACGTACCTCTGGTCGAGCCCCTCACCTGTGCGGACAGGTCGGGGGCTTGACGTCATTTCCGCCTCGCCCCTCCCCGTGGCCGGGACCTCTGGCGGGCGATCCGGGTCCAACTCCTCTGACCCGTGCGCGTGCAGCGCGGGAGTCTCGGAGCAAGGCAACATCTCGAGCAAGGAGGGGTCACCATGACCGCCACTCACGACCAGACACCGCACGTCGACGGTGCCACTGCCACGGCCACTGTGACGTCCGAGCAGCCGACTCCCCTGGCCTACCGCGTGCTCGCCGTCCTGCGGGTCGCGTTCGGCCTCACGTTCCTCTGGGCGTTCCTCGACAAGACCTTCGCACTGGGGTTCCACACCGGATACGACCAGGAGGGCACCCTCGATCGTTTCGGCGACGCCGCCTGGGTCAACGGTGGCAGTCCCACCGAGGGCTTCTTGGCCTTCGGCGCCGAGGGACCGTTCAAGGACTTCTACAACAGCATCGCCGGCGCCGCCTGGGCCGACTGGCTGTTCATGATCGGTCTGCTCGGCATCGGGATCGCCCTCACGCTCGGCGCGGGGATGCGGATCGCGGCCGCCGCCGGCGCCGCGATGTACGTCCTGATGTGGACCGTGGTCCTGCCTCCGGAGAACCACCCCTTCCTCGACGAGCACCTGCTGGGTGGACTGACCCTGGTGGTGCTGGCGATGTTCTACGCCGGCGACACCTGGGGACTCGGTCGCTGGTGGTCTCAGCGGTCCATCGTCCAGAAGCTCCCCGCGCTGCGGTAGCCCGCACCCGGGGAGATCACCGGTCCGCGGGCAGGCCCCGCGGGCCGGTCCGACCGGTCAGGTCTCCTCCCGGAGCGAGCCCCAGTCGGTGACGAGCGGAGCGAGCTCGCCGGCGGTCCACAACGACAGCTGGTCGAGGTGGTGCGGGCTGCGCGCGTCCGCGACCGCTCCCAGCGGGACGACCCAGCCACCGGCATCGCGGTCGGCGAGATCCCAGACGTAGCGCGCGACCGAGCCTCGCCGGCACATGTCACTCACGCCCGGCACCGACGACGTGCACCGCACGCAGTCGATGTCACCCGACACCGGCAGCCGCGGCACGGGCGGCGGGTCGAGATCCGTGGTGGCCACCTCGAACGCGTGCACCGGCGACACCACGTGCGTTGCTCCCCACGTCGCGGCGTGGCCGGCGGCATCGTCGAGCGCCTGCCCGGCCAGGGCGCGCAGGTCGAGCCCGAACGGCGTCACCGCGTCGATCAGCGACTCCAGAGCGACGCCGATCCGGCCCACGACGTCGAGCCACGGCTGCAGCACCGGGTCATCGACCAGCGGCTCGGTCAATGGCGCGAAGACCGGCTGCGCGGCGAGCCGCCGCGTGAAGGCGGAGCGCCACGCCGCGAACGCGGCCGCGCCGACCGACGAGGCCTCCATCCGGCCGTCCCAGGCAAGGATCGCGGCCCGCACCGGGCGTCCCTCGGGGCCCGGCTCGACGTCGCTCAGGAAAACCTGGAAGCGCGGCGCCGGAGGCAGCAGCGCATCATCGTGGATCATCCGGAAGTCCTCGGCGGTCAGATCCCTGCGGCCGTCGAGCAGCGCGTGGATGCGCGCAGCGCGGTGGGGAGGCGCGAAGCCGGTGCCGATCGGGCCGCTCTCCGGGCCACGGCGCTCGTTCGCGGTCACGACCTGGCCGTCCGGCGCGACGTCGTGGGCCGGCAGGTCGGTCAGCCAACCGGTCCAGGCGGCCGTCGGGTCGGCGGCGTCCACGACCCCGCGGCGGTTCGCCTCGCGACGCTGCGGGATCCGGCCGGCGACCCGGTAGCGCACGTGGCCGTCCCGGTCGGCCGCGACCACGTTGTTCGCCGGCTCCACCCAGCCCTCGAACGCGCTGACGACGTCGGCGGCGGACCGGGCGTGCAGCAGCGGCAGGATCGCGTCGAAGCCCACGTCCGCCAGGACCGTCGATGCCGCGCGCAGACTGAGCCCACGCCCCTCGTCGACCACCCCCGCGAACACGGGCCCACGAGGAGTGACCACCACCTCGACCTCGTCGTCGGGGTGGTCCGCGACCGCGATCGTCTCGGTGTGCGCCGCGACCCGCCGCCAGCCGTCGGGTCCGCGGGCCTCGACGCCCTCGGAGGTCCGGCGCAGCTGCTCGGCGTACACGTCCTGGTAGTCGGCCATCGCGTTGGTGATCGCCCACGCGACGTCGCCCGCGTGGGCGAAGTGCTGCACACCGGGCACCCCGGGGAAGGCGAAGCCGACCACGTCGAACTCGTCGCAGGCCAACCGCACCTGCTGATAGACACCCGGCGCCTCGATCTGGCGGTGCGGATCGCCGCCGATGAGCGGGTAGCCGGACGCCGTGCGACCACCGCCGACGGCCCAGGCGTTGCTGCCGCCCGCGAGCGGACCCTCCTGGGAGAGCAGTCGCGCGTCCTCACCGAGCACCTCGCGGGCACGGGCGTTCCACAGCTTGCCGGGCAGGCTGGCGAACAGCAGGTGCTGAGCGTGGAACACGGCCAACGGGGTCCACGGCTCCCAGGCCTGCGGGTGTGCCCCTGTCCGCTCGAACTCCGGGGTGTCGCGATGCAGTCCGGCGTTGACCCCCGCGACGTAGGACGCCACGAAGGCGCGCGTCTCCGGTCGGAGCCGGGCGTGGGCGCGGCGCGCCGTCTGCGCCAGACGGGTACGACGAGCAAGCCGGTCCCAGGCGAGCGCGGTCGGCCCGAACAGCTCGGCGGTGGTGCCGGTCGCGCGCCGGCGCAGGAACTCCAGCTGCCAGGCCCGGTCGCGCGCGGTGACCAGGCCCTGCCCGTGGGCGAGGTCGGAGAGCGTGCTCGCCCGGACGTGCGGCACGCCGTACTCGTCGCGGTACAGGCGGGCCATGCGAGGTGACGCTAACCGACTGCGGCTCAGGCGGCCGTGAGGAGGGGAAGCCGGACCCGGAAGGTGGTCCCCTCGCCCGGGGCCGACTCGACCGCCATCGAGCCGCCGTGCTGCTCGACGATCGCGTGCGCGATCGAGAGTCCGAGACCACTGCCGGGGATCGCCTGCTGCTGGGCCAGGGAGGACCGGAAGAACCGGCTGAAGAGCCGCTCCTGCTCGGCCGCCGGGATCCCGATCCCGGTGTCGGCGACCGACAGCACCACGTCCTGGTCGTCGGCCCCGAGCCCGACCTCGATCCGCCCACCCTCCGGGGTGAACTTCACGGCATTGCTGATCAGGTTGATGACGACGCGCTCGAGCATGTCCCGGTCGCCGAGGAACGGGACCGGCTCCTCGGGCAGGTCGACGGTGAGCTCGAGCTCGCGCTGCTCCAGGGTCGGAGCGACGACCGCAGTGCCGGCGGCGACGATCTTGCGGAGGTCGAGGAGCCGGTCGGCGAAGCCGATGCCGCCCTCCTGGACCCGTGACAGGGTCAGGAGATCGTCGATCAGCGAGAGCAGCCGGGAGCTGTTCGTGCTGAGACGGTGCACGGCGTCGAGCTGGTCGGGGCCGAGGTCGCCGTACACGCCGTCCTCGAGCATCTCGGTGTAGCCGAGGATGCTGGTGATCGGAGTGCGCAGCTCGTGGCTGACGCTGGAGACGAACGCGTCCTTGACCTGGTCCACCTCGCGCAGGCGCTCCACCGCCTCCCGCTCGGCGGCGAGCGCCTCCACGAGACGCTGCTCCGCGTCGATCCTGTCGGTGATGTCCTCCGAGGTGCTGACGAACCCGATCAGCTGGCCCTGGTCGTCCTCCACCCGGTCCAGCGACATCGAGTGGACGCGCTCCTCACCGTCCTTGCGGACGAACGCCATGTCGTTCGGACCGGTGCCGATGAGCGCGGTGGCAACCGACCCGAAGTCGTTCGGCACGCCGAGCTCACGAGCCTTCTGGGCGATCGACTCGTCGGAGTGCAGGTGGCGGGTGGTCGCGCCGAGCATCTCCTCGGCGCTGTAGCCGAGCAGTCGCTCGGCGCCGGGGTTGAACAGCGTGACCCGGGCCAGCTCGTCGGTGCCGATGATCGCGACGCCGGCTGCCCCGTTGACGATGTTCTGGACCTTGTCGCGCTCGGCACTCGCCAGCCGGGCGTTCTCGAGCTGCTCGCCGACGGTCAGCACCAGGGGCAGCGTCACCAGGGCGCAGACCGCGCCGAAGCTCGACAGCAGGATCCCCTGCACGTCTGGCTCCACCTGGAAGACCGAGCCGGCGTTGGCGAACGGGCCGTAGCCCCACGTGGTCAACGGGATGGCGAAGCACAGCACCCCGATCACCTGAGCCATCGACTCATAGGGGCTGTTGCGCAGCGCGCCCCACACCAGGACGGGGATGACGACGAACACGATCGACGGGAAGTCGGTCGGCAGGAAGACCACCGGCGTGGCGACGACGATCACCAGCCACTGGGCGGCGCGCTCGACGGGACCGGCGAGCGGCGCGTGGCTGCGCAGTCGGCAGAAGATCGGGACGACGATCAGCTGGGCGACCAGGCTGGTGCTGCCGACCGAGAGGGCGAGCAACCACGGCTCGCCCCAGCCCGTCACGAGACTCGTGAGCATCGCAACCGCCGCGATCGTCAGCACACCGGCCGCGACGGCGGCGAGGAAGCGGGCCAGATCGGCACTCGTGCGCAGGAGCGCCCGCTCGCGTCGCCCTTCGGCGAGGATCCACCAGGTCACCCACACCTCGAGCGCGATGCCGATGCCCAGACCCAGCGCCACCGCGGGCCCGCGCTCGCCGAACGAGAGGGTGCCCACCGCCAGCACGCCGATCAGCAGCACCAGGATCCAGGTGCGAGGACGCGGCGAGAGCATCAGCGTGACCGTCCCCAGGCCGATCGGCCAGATGCCGATGCCGTGGGAGCCGTCGGCGACGAGCGTGGACGCGAGCATGCCGAAGATCGTCATGATCACCAGCAGGCCGACGACCTGCACCACCCGTGACGCCCTCACGCTGACTCCTCCCGAGCCGCCCTCGCCGCACCCCCATCCTGCCGGTCCGGGAGCCGATTCGTGTCGGAACTGCCGGTGGCGGCTACGTTGATCCGATGACCTCGGCGAAGAGCAGCTACGACGTCGTCGTCGTGGGCGGTGGCCACAACGGCCTGGTCGCGGCCGGGTACGCCGCCCTGTCCGGCCTGTCGGTGCTCGTGCTCGAGCGCCTCGACCACACCGGCGGAGCCGCGCCGTACTCCCCCGAGGCCCGACTCCCCGAGGCGCTGATCACCGATCTCGGGCTCGACCTGCGCCTCGAGCCGGGTCCCAGCGACACCGACGAGCTGGTCCGGGCCGTGGTGCCGACGCTGCTGCGCCGGCTGCCGCTCGAGCGCGAGATTCGCGCCCAGGTCGACCCGACCACCTGGCCCGGGCTGGTCACGAACCCCCTCGAGCTGCACGACAGGCTCCGCGCGGCGACCCCGAGGGTCGACGGCGGCGGCGCGGCGGTCGCCGAAGCACTCGATCACGCCGTACGAGCCGCGCCCGTCGAGGTGCTCACCTCCGCGGGCGTCAGCGCCGTACGGGCCGAGGCCGACGGGGCGGAGGTGACCTGGCACGACGGCATGACCTTCCACACCGTGGCCGCGCGGGTCGTCCTGGCGAACGTCGCGCCCTGGGTGCTGAGCATCCTGCTCGGCGAGGACGAGGACCCCGCGACGAAGCCGCAGGGCGACCGGGCCACCGTCACCCTGCGACTCGAGCGACCTCCGCGACTGCGTCCGGGGGTGGACCCCTCGACGCGGGTCGCCAGCCTGCATCTCGGGGAGGAGACGGTCACCGTGAGCGGCCCCTTCGCGACGATCGACGACGCGCTGGCCGTGCTGGACGCGCTCCTCGCGGAGCCGGTCGCATCCTCGCTCGTCGGCGTGCCCGGGCTCCTCACGCCGCAGGAGGTCGAGCACGACCTGGCCATGCCGGGCGGACACTGGTTCCACGGCGACCTCGACTGGCCGTGGGCGCCGAACCGTGCCCGTCTGGACACCCCCGCCCGGCAGTGGGGCGTGCAGACCGACGTCGACTCGGTGCTGGTGTGCGGCTCCGGATCCCGTCGCGGCGGCGGCGTGACCGGCCTGGGCGGGCACAGCGCCGCCCACGCGGTCCTCGCGATGCTCTGACGATTTTTCGCATCGTCAGGTCGCTGCTAGAGTTCAGGTCGCTTGGGAGCACGCGCCATTAGCTCAATTGGCAGAGCAGCTGACTCTTAATCAGCGGGTTCGGGGTTCGAGTCCCTGATGGCGTACCGAACAGCAGGTCGAGGCCCTCACCGGAAGATCCGGTGGGGGCCTCGACTGCTGTGCGGGGCGGGTCAGCCGCAGGCTCCCCATGTCGCGGTGCGGCACCGACGCGGTGCTGGATGCGATCAGTACCCGGTGGAGGTGCTGATGCCGTGGAGGAACAGCAGGGTCAGGCCGATGTAGGCGCCGACCCAGAAGAGGAAGCCGATCACCAGGGTCACGGCGAACGCGGTCCAGTACTTCGCACCGGACTCGCCGACCTGGTTGGCGCGGTTCGAGTGCAGGACTGCCGGAATGAGGCCGAACAGACCGGCGAGGGCGGTGACGACCACTGTCGCGGTGATCGCGGGGAGCGGGACGGCGTGGGCCGAGGGCTGCACGCCGCCTACGTGCCCGGCCGGCACGGTCGCGGACGGCGCGTAGAAGCCGGGCGCGGGGGCGGAGGGCGTCACCGGGGCGGGAGCGGGGATGCGGGTCGCAGCCGCGGACAGCGCGATCGCGGGGACGGCGCTACCGAACCCGGCGAGCATCCCGATCACGAAGGAGAGGCTGAAGCCTCGAGGCAGCTCACCGAGGTACGGCCAGATGTCCTTCGTCACGTAGGCCCAGTAGGTGAGCACCACCAGGGCGACGATCCCGAGGATCAACCCCAGGGCCCTGGCGGTCCGCCGTGTCGCCCAGCTGGCGCCCAGCGCGCCCCACGCGACGACACCGGTCACGGCGAGTGTCACGGCGCCCTCCGGGGCCTCGCTCATCCAGCCGAAGTCCAGGGCGAACCTCATGAACACGAAGGAGAGGCAGACGATCGCCTGCCCGGCGGCGAGGAAGAGCAGCGTGGCGCGCAGCCGTTCCCCTCGTAGGACCCTCGACGTCGTCTCGAGCGGGTTCGTCCCGGATCCGGTGGGGCCGGTGCTGGGCGGCTGGAGCGCTTGAGTGCCGGGGACCGGCACGGTGGCGCTGGTCGGGGGCGCGACGGGCGGCGAGCCGAGCTGGGGGCGGGCTGCCGCCGCGGCGCCGGGGACCGGCGCGGGGTCGGGTGCCGTCGCAGGGAGCTGCAGGCTGGTGCCGCACCGGACGCAGAACCGTTGTCCCCCGCCTGGTGCGCCACAGGATCCGCAGAACTTCGCAACCGACATCGACTCTCCCCGTGGTGCTCGAAACCGTGCACGTCGCAGGTGAACGTACTGTGCCTGGGGCCCGAGGTTGCCGGTTTCTGGTGGATCGGAGTGACGGTCCGGACTCCGGAGGGCGGGTGTCCGCTGCGTGCGGTCCGATCAGCGAAACCACTCACCGGCTCGGGTCACAGGTCGTACGCTGCGCTGACTCGGTGGGCCCGAGTACGACCCGGCCAGGTCGCACCTGCTGTGAAGGAGACGCTCCAGATGGCGGAGAGGCACACCACCCGCTGCGCAAGCTGCGCCGCCGAGGTCCCAGCCGCCGACCGCTTCTGTGTCGCGTGCGGCGCCGCGGCCCAGCAGGCACGGGCGTGCGGGGCGTGCGGTCACCCGCTCGCGGAGGGGCTCCGGTTCTGTGTCGAGTGCGGCTCTCCGGCGACCGGGCCGCGCGCAGCTGCAGGGCCGCCGTCCCCGACCGCACCACCCCCTCCGGCCCCGCCGGCGGCTCCGGCGCCTGCGGGCCCCGTGCCGGTGGCGGCAGCCGTGCCCTCCGATGCCCCCGCACACGTTGCCAAGCCCGGCCGCCGGGGAGTCGTCCTCGCCGTCGCGGCGATCCTCGCGCTCGTGCTCGTCGCCGGGACCGTGGGAGTGATGCTCGCGCTGACCGGATCCGGGGACGACGACCCGGCAGCGACCGCGCCGCTCCCTGGGGGCGCCGCGAACGGCGCGGAGGTCGACGACCCGCCCTCGCAGGACCCGGGCGGTGACGTAGCGACGGACGCCTCCACCGAGCCCGCACCCGAGCCGGAGCCCGAGCCGGAGGTGACGTGCTGGAACGGGTCGTCTGCGCTCCGGGTGGACCGGTGCCCGTCACCGGACGGCCGCCCGGGGCTGCGATGGATCTTCCCCAGCGTCTCGGAGGAGAGCTGCGTCGCGCGGCGCGGGATCCGCGACCGGCCCGCGATGTACTCGTGCACCGAGCAGCTGCCGAACGGCGGAGAGATCGACTTCAACTACAGCCAGTGGGTGCTGCCGCAGTACGGCTACGACCACTACGACGAGCTGGCCTACGACAAGGAGTCCTGGCCGGGCGACCGCACCCGATGGAGGATCATCAGCTCCGACGGCGAGTTCAAGGCAGCGCTGATGTACCGAGGCGAGCCGTGGTCGGTGTCGATCTACGCAGACACGGCGGCCGAGCTGGAGCGGGCGATCGCCAACGTGCTCGAGATGCGCCCGCGCGACGAGCTCAACGGGACGGGTTCGTAGTTCATCCAGGGGGCGCCTGGACCGTCAGGGGCGGGTCGACGCCGATCTGGCTCGTCGGGACGGTCCCCAGACCCAGGAGCGAGGTGGCCAGGTTCGCGACGTCGGCGTTGCGGACCGGTTGCCGGCGCCCGTACCCGGGCCGCTCGTTGCCAGGATCCTTCCTGGTCGCGTCGACGTCGTAGAGGTCGGCAGCGGCGGGGACGCCGGGACCGCGGACCAGGAACGGGACCGTGTAGTCACCCGGCCGGGTTCGGTCGACGTGGTTCAGGCCCTCGCCGCCGTGGTCGGCGGTGAGGATCAGCACCAGGTGTCGGCGCAGGTACCGGTCGGAGTCGATGGTGGCGATCAGGCTGCCGAGGAGCCGGTCGGTCGCGCGAACCGCGGCCAGGTAGGACGGCGTCATCCACCCGTTCGCGTGGCCGGCCTGGTCGGGCGCGGCGAGGTGCAGGAACGTGAACGCCCGCCGGTTCCGGACGAGGTCCCGGGCGGCGGCGGCGACGAGGGCGGCCATGCTCTCCCGGTAGAGATACCGGTCGATGCTGGGCCAGGACCGGTCGAAGACGGCGAACTTGTCCTTGTTCGCGAACAACGCGGTCGAGAGCCCGGCGTCGGCGACGGTGTCGAACACCGACGGCACCGGGGTTCCGTCGGGGTCGACGACCTCCTCGCCGGTGTCGTCGTTGGCGGTGAACCCGTGCCCGCCGCGGGCCGCGGAGACCCGCCGGCCAGTGAGCATCCCGGTGTGGTTCGGCATCGTCGTGGTCTTCTCGACCGCGGCGCGGGCGTCGAAGGTGGACGCCCCGTCGGCAGCGAGCCGCCAGAACGTGGGCACGCCGGCGGTGCCGAGGGCGTCGAGTGCATCCGGGGTGAGTCCGTCGACCGAGATCGCGAGCACCATGGGGACGGTGGTCAGCTCCCGCTGCGACCTCGTCGCGACCGCCTCGTCCCGGTCGACCGACTCCGGCGTCCGGTCCGACACCGCAGCTCCCGGCGACCTCGCCGGCTTGGACGCGCCCGGGCTGCCTGGCCCTGCGGCGGGGTCGGACGCGGCACAGGACGCGGCCGCAC
>JBAWHI010000577.1:0-1544 GCA_049593675.1 Nocardioides sp. | reverse complement strand
TCGCCGAGCCGGCCGGATCGCTCGCGCTGGCCGGGCTGCTCGCCGAGCGGGAGCGGGTGGCCGGCAAGCGGGTGGCCGTCGTGCACACCGGCGGCAACGCGGACTTCGAGGTGCTGGCACGGGCGATGGCGGCGGCCGGGTGATCGAGCTCGTCGTCGAGCCCTACGGCACGGCGCCGAACATGGAGCCCGCGGACGACACCACCGTCGCGCGTTGGGAGCAGCAGCTCACCGAGGCCCTCGACGGCTGGGAGGCCGAGGGGACGACCGGCGCGTGGGTCGCGATCTCACTGCCCGCGACCGGCTTCTGGTGCCGTGCCGCCGGCACGACGAGCGCGGGCGGGCCCGCGGCCTCGCTGGGCGACCACTCCCGCATCGGCTCCGTCACAAAGACCATCACCGCGACCGCCGTGCTCGAGCAGGTGGCCGCCGACGCCCTCTCGCTCGACCAGACCGTCGCCGACGTCCTCCCGGACGTGGCCGACCGGTTCCCGCCGACCGCCCGGGTCACCGTGCGACAGCTGCTGGCCATGGACAGCGGGCTTCCCGACTACGCCAACGTCAGGGGCGGTGCCTTCACCCGGGCGGTCGACGACCCCGCGAGGATCTGGACGCCCGAGGACCTCGTCGGGTGCGCCCTCGAGGCCGGCGAGCCGGCGGAGCCGGGGACGCCGGGCTACTCGACGACCGGGTACGCCGTCCTCGCGCTGGTGCTGGAACGGCTGACCGGTCGGCCGGCCCACGAGGTGATCACCGACGTCGCGAGGAGGGCCGGGCTGGAGCAGACGGTGCTCGCCGCCCCCGACGACAACACGATGCCGGAGCCGTACGTCCGTGGCTACCAAGACCGGGCCGGCGTCGTCGACATGAGGGGCATCGGGATCGACGAACCGGTGGGGACCGACTTCACGGACCTCCCCGTGGCCTCGCTCGGTGGCGCCGGGGGCGGCGCCTACTCGACCATCGGCGACCTCTTCAACTGGGCGGCCTCCGGGTCGGGCACCAGCCTCCTGGCCCGCGACCTGGCCGAGCAGCGCACCGACCTGCGCGTCGACATCCCCGGTGTCGGGCGCTACGGCCTCGGCCTCCTGGCGCCCTTCCACAACGGCCTGATCGGTCACACGGGCCAGTCGCTCGGCTACGAGGCGGTGGCCCTGCACCACCCGGGGACGGGGGCGACCGTCGCGATGATGGCGAACTCCACCGACGGTCTCGGCGGTCTGCTCGCGGCCTTCGAGGACGTCGTCGGCGGCCGGTAGCGGTGTCCGTCCCCCTCACTAGGCTGGACCCATGAGTGACATCGCCATCGGCGCGCACGTCGACCAGTCCGACCCGATCGCCGAGGCGCAGGCCCGCGCGATGTCGCACGTGCAGTTCTTCCTCGGCGACCCCCAGGGCTACCGGGGCCCCGAGGTCCAGTACGCCGGCGGCGCGGACGGTCTGCGAGCCGACGCCGAGGCGGCCGGAGTCGGGCTGTACGTGCACGCGCCGTACATCGTCAACGTGGCGACCACGAACAACCGGATCCGGATCCCGAGCCGCAAG
>JBAWHI010000576.1:0-4721 GCA_049593675.1 Nocardioides sp. | reverse complement strand
CCTCGGCCGGGTGGGGGAGCCGCACGAGGTCGCCGAGGCGATCGCGTGGCTGATGAGCGACGCGGCGTCGTACGTCACCGGCACGACGCTGCGCGTGGCGGGCGGCCGCTAGGAGCGAGGCCTCCCTGGTCCCTGGTCCCGCGCGCCCGAGGTCCGAGCCCCCTACGGCTCGATCAGGCCCGCCCGGATCGCGTAGCGGGTGAGCTGGGTGCGGTCGCGCATGCCCAGCTTGGCGAGGATGTTCTCGCGGTGCCGCTCGACCGTGCGCACGCTGATCGTGAGCGTCTGGGCGATCTCCTTCGACGACAACCCCTCGGCGATCAGCTTGATCACCTCGTCCTCGCGCTCGGTCAGCACGGTCTCGGGCACCCGCTCGCCGCGCCTCATCCGGTCGAGATGGTCGCGCACCAGCGCGCTCATCGCACCGGGGTAGACGAACGCCTCGCCGCGGAGCGCGGCCCGGCAGGCAGCGACCAGGTCCTCGTCGGCGACCGACTTCAGCACGTAGCCGCACGCGCCGACCCTGAGCGACTCGAAGAAGTACTGCTCGTTGTCGTGCATCGACAGCATCAGCATCTTGGGACTCTGCCCGGCAGAGGTGCGCCGCCCGATCTCTCGCGCCGCCTGGAGTCCCGTCATGCGGGGCATCGCGATGTCCAGCACGACGAGGTCGACCTCGACCTCGCGTGCCAGCGTCACGGCCTGCGCCCCGTCGCCCGCCTCGGCGACGACGCTCAGGTCGGGCTCGCGGTCGAGGATCAGCCGGACGCCTCGACGGACCAGGGCGTGGTCGTCGGCGAGCAGGATCCGCGCGGGGGCGACCGCTGTCACGAGGCCACCGGGACCGAGAGCCGTACGGCGGTCTCACCGCGGGTGCTGGTGATCGCGAGGTCGGCGCCGACCAGCCGGGCGCGCTCGTGCATCCCGCTGACTCCGGCCCCGGCGGTGGCGGTGTCGAAGCCGCGACCGTCGTCGGCCACCTCGAGCACCACTCGGTCGCCGACCCGGGTCAACGAGAGCACGACCGCGGTCGCCTCCGCGTGGCGCGCGGCGTTGGTGAGCGCCTCCTGGGCGACCCGGTAGCAGACCAGCTCCACCTCGGGGGTCAGCGCCGGCAGCCCTGGCGCGACGTTGCGCTGGACGCTCGCGGGGCTGCGGCCGGCGAAGTCGTTGGTGAGGGAGGCGAGCGCACTGGTCAGGCCGAGGTCGTCGAGCACACCTGGCCGCAGCTGGCGGGCGACGCGCCGAACGTCGTCGAGCCCCTCGCGCACGCTCTCGCGCAGCAGCGCGACCTCCTCGGCCAGGTCGGGAGGGGAGTCCTGCTCGAGTCGCTTGAGGCCGAGCAGGACGACGGTCAGCTGCTGCCCGACCTCGTCGTGAAGCTCCTGGGCGATCCGGTGCCGCTCCTGCTCCTGTGCTGCAAGCGCTCGGGCGCTGCTCGCCGCGCGCTCGTCCTCGAGGCGCGCGAACATCGCGTCGTACTCGGCCACGACCTTCTCGACCGGACGGAGGCTCGAGCGCAGCAGGAGAGCGTTCGCGAGCAGCATCACGGCCAGGCCGCTGCCGAGGACGGCGACCTCGGAGACCACCGGATGGCGGGACACGCTGACGGGGCCGAGCACCAGCAACAGCGTCGCGACGAGCAGCACGGCGCCGTTGATCAGCACGACCTTCCCGTACAAGCGCACGCGACCAGCCTCGCACGGTCCCGCAGGGCGCCGTGTCGGGTGCAGATGGGTGCTGGTCCCCATTCGGCTCGACCGTGGCAGCCCGAAGACTGGAGCCATGTCCGACCCGACGCCACTCCTTCGCCGGGTTCCGCACGGCCGGTGGGTGGCCGTCGTCCGGCGGGGCGTGGTCCGCCGGGTGCGGACCACAGGTCTCGCCTGGAGGCTCCCGGTGGTGGAGCAGTTCATCGAGGACGCCGACGGTCCGTCGGAGGAGCCGGTGCTCGCGCGGTCGACGACCCGGGACGGTGTGTCCGTGCTCGTGCTGGCGGAGGCGACCATCTCCGTTTCCCGGCCGGTCGTGGGCGCGCGGTACGCCGACCCGTGGCCCGCTGCGGAGCTGGCAGCGGAGGCGACGATCGCCCGGACCGTGGCGGACTGGTCGGTGGCCGACATCACCCACGCGGCTGCGGTCACCCGGCAGCCACTGCGTCGCGAGGTCCGCGCCGCAGTGGACCCGCACGGCGTGCAGGTCGTCGACCTGATGCTGCTCGAGGTGGGCGTCTCGCTCGATGCAACCCGCTGACCTCAACATCGTCCTGCTCATCGGAGCGGGGCTGCTGCTGGTCGCGGTCGCAGCTGTCCGGGTGTCGACCGGTGCCGGACTGCCGAGCCTGCTGCTCTACCTCGCGATCGGCCTGGCCGTCGGCGAGGCGGGGCTGGGGATCCGGTTCGAGGACGCTGAGCTCGCCCAGGTCCTGGGCTCGGTCGCCCTCGCGGTCATCCTCGCGGAGGGTGGGTTCACGACCGACTGGCGCAGCGTCCGACCGGTCGCGCCGCTCGCCGGGGTGCTCGCGACCGCCGGGGTCGCGATCTCCGTCGTCGTCACGTCCGCGCTGGTCTACCTGGTGCTCGACGTCGACCTGCGGACCGCGGTCCTCCTGGGCGCGGTCGCCTCGTCGACCGATGCGGCCGCGGTCTTCGCCGTGCTCCGCCGGATGCCGATCCGCGCCCGGCTGCGAGCCACCGTCGAGGCGGAGTCGGGCTTCAACGACCCGCCGGTCATCATCCTGGTCACGGTCGTCGCGTCGAGCGCCTGGACCGATGCCGCCGGACTCGGGATCCTCGGCCTGATCGGCTACCAGCTGCTCCTGGGCGTCGCCGTCGGCTTCCTCGTGGCGCGCGCCGGGCGCTGGGTCCTCGCCCGCAGCGCGCTCCCGTCCTCCGGCCTCTACCCGGTCGCGACCCTCGCGATCGCGTTCCTCGCCTTCGCCGTCGCCGGGGTCGCCGGCGGCAGCGCCCTGATGGCGATCTACGTCGCCGGGCTGACGCTCGGCAACTCGCGCCTCCCGCACCACGGCGCGACGGCGAGCTTCGTCGAGGGCCTGGCGTGGCTCGCGCAGATCGGCCTCTTCGTGATGCTCGGCATGCTGGCCAGCCCCGGCCGACTCCTCGACGCGCTGCCCTCCGCGCTCGTCGTCGGTGGTGCGCTCACCTTGGTCGCCCGACCGCTGTCGGTCCTCGCCTGCGCGACGCCGTTCCGCGTGCCCTGGCGCGACCAGGCGTTCATCTCCTGGGCGGGGTTGCGCGGCGCCGTCCCCATCGTCCTCGCGACCATCCCGATGGCCGCCGGGCTCCCGGGTGCCCATCGGATCTTCGACGTCGTCTTCCTGCTGGTCGTCGTGTTCACGCTCGTGCAGGGCCCGACGCTGCCCTGGGTGGCGCGCCGGCTCGGAGCGGCCGTCGAGCACCGGCCGCGAGCGGTCGCGATCGAGTCCGCCCCGCTCGAGGACGTCGACGCGGTGCTGCTCCAGTTCTCCGTCTCGCCCGCGTCGCGGCTGGCCGGCGTCGAGGTGGCCGAGCTGCGGCTGCCCCCGCGGGCGGCGATCTCGCTGGTGCTCCGTGACGGCGAGATCTTCACCCCCGGTCCGGCGACGGTCCTGCGCGCCCGCGACCACGTCCTGGTCGCCGCCGCCAGGGACGACCAGGCCGGCGTCGAGCGGCGCCTCCAGGCCGTCAGCGAGGGCGGCCGGCTGGCCGGCTGGTACGCCCAGCTCCGCGCCGGAGCGACGGGGTGACCCGGCTGGACGTCCGGGCAGCACCCCGCGATGAGGGCGCGTCGGGCGGTGTCCTTGCTCGAATCCGGTACTTCGTGCTCGCCTGGGGGCCATTCTCTTGGCAAGTCCTGCCGAAGCACGGCGACCCGTCCGGTCATTAGGTTCGATGCATGAGGGTCCTGCTCGCGCTCGGCGGCAACGCCATGACGAATGCCGACGGCCGGGCCCGGCCCGAGGACCAGATCGCCGCGGCTGCGGTCGCGATGGGCGAGGTGGCCGAGCTCCTCGAGCACGACGTCGACGTCGTGATCACCCACGGCAACGGACCCCAGGTCGGCAACCTGCTGGTCAAGAACGAGATCGCGGCCTCGGTGGTCCCGCCGGTCCCGCTCGACTGGTGCGGAGCACAGACCCAGGCCACGTTGGGGTTCGTGCTCATGGACGCCCTCGAGGCCGCGCTCGCGCGCCGCGGGGTCGAGCGGCGCACCGCAGCCGTGGTGACGCGCGCGCTGGTCGACGCCGAGGACCCCGGCTTCAGCCGGCCGACCAAGCCGATCGGTCGCTACCTGCCCGCCGACGAGGCGGCCGTGCTCATCGACCACGGCGAGACCTGGGAGGACCGCGGCGAGAAGGGCTGGCGCCGCGTCGTCGCCTCCCCCGAGCCGCTCGAGATCCTCGACGCCCCCGCCATCGAGACCCTCGTCGGCTCCGGCTTCACCGTGATCGCCAACGGAGGCGGCGGCATCCCGGTCGTCCGCGAGCACGACGGCAGCTTCCGCGGCGTGGAGGCGGTCATCGACAAGGACCTCGGAGCCGGCCTGCTGGCGCGCGCGGTCGCTGCCGACGTGCTGGTGATCGCCACCGACGTGCCCCAGGCGGTGCTGCGCTTCGGCACCCCGGAGGCGACCCCGGTCGGCCGGGTCGGCGTCTCCGAGCTGCGGGCCCTCGCCGCCGAGGGGCACTTCGCGAGCGGCTCGATGGGGCCCAAGGTCGACGC
>JBAWHI010000575.1:0-4943 GCA_049593675.1 Nocardioides sp. | reverse complement strand
TCGCGCTCGAGCATGTTCTTGAAGTCCATGTTGCCGCCGACGTTGAGCTGGTAGGTGCGGTCCAGCGCGACGCCGCGGTCCTCGAACAGCTTGGCCATCACCCGGTGGGTGATGGTCGCGCCGACCTGCGACTTGATGTCGTCGCCGATGATCGGGACGCCGGCGTCCTCGAACTTCTTGGCCCACTCGGGGTCGGAGGCGATGAAGACCGGGAGCGCGTTGACGAAGCCGACGCCCGCGTCGATCGCGCACTGGGCGTAGAACTTGTCGGCCTCCTCGGAGCCCACCGGCAGGTAGGACACCAGGACGTCGACCTCGCGCTCGCGCAGGATCGAGACGACGTCGACCGGCTCGGCCCCGGACTCCTCGATGGTGGCGCGGTAGTACTTGCCGAGGCCGTCGAGGGTGTGGCCGCGCTGCACCTCGACGCCGAGCGTCGGAACGTCGCAGATCTTGATGGTGTTGTTCTCGGAGGCGTTGATCGCCTCGGAGAGGTCCTTGCCGACCTTCATGTCGTCGACGTCGAACGCCGCGACGAACTCCACGTCGGAGACGTGGTAGTCCCCGAACGCGACGTGCATCAGACCCGGGACGGTGTCCTCAGGGTCGGCGTCCTTGTAGTAGTGCACGCCCTGGACCAGGGAGGTGGCGCAGTTGCCCACTCCCACGATTGCCACTCGTACCGAACCCATCGGGGCTTCCTTTCGTTCTTCTGCTTCTCGAGACGTCTCCGCGACGCCTACGTCTGGGGGGTGGCCTGCTGGCCGCTGGTGGTGCTCCCACCGGTGCCGGGGACCGTGGTCCCCTCGCCGGCCGGACCGTGCTCTCCGCTGCGCTCGGCATTGATGAGGTCCGAGAGCCACCGGACCTCGCGCTCGACCGACTCGACACCGTGGCGCTGGAGCTCCGCGGCGTACCGGTCGACCTCCTTCTGCGTCATGGAGAGCTGGCTCTGCACCCGCTCCAGGCGCTCCTGGAGGCGGGTCCGCCGCCCCTCGAGCACCCGAAGCCGGATCTCCATGTCCGTCGACGAGAAGAAGGCGAAGCGGATGTCGAAGTTGTCGTCCTCCCACGCCGTGGGACCGACCTCCGACATCAGGCGCTCGAACTCGCGGGTGCCCGCTTCGGTGACCTGATAGGTGATCCGCGGCCGCTTCGAGACCGGGGTGCCCGGTGTCTTGGTGGCCAGCGTCTCCTCGATGAGGGACGCCTTGAGCATCTTCTTCAAGGTGGGATAGAGCGAACCGTAGGACAGCACTCGACCCCATCCGAGCATGAGGTTGAGCCGCTTGCGGAGCTCGTAGCCGTGCATGGGTGCCTCGTGCAGCAGTCCGAGGACTGCGAGCTCGATGGTCTCCGCACGACGTGCCATGTGACCTATCGTAGCGATATATCCGTTCGTTGCGAACTGGCGACCTGTCAGCCCCATGGTCCCCGCGGCGTGGCGGACGGCACGGGTGCGTCATCTTGGGCGCTCGCGGCCACCCCCCGTACGCTGACGAGGATCTCGACCCCCGACCCGCGGAGCCTCCTGACGTGAGTGGTAAGCGCAGGGCCGCCGGCCCGGCAACGAAGAAGAGTGCTCCGAAGCGTCCCCGCACGCGCAAGCAGAAGACGCTGCGCGTGGTGAAGTGGCTCGCCATCGTCGGGCTCGTCGGCCTCCTCGTGGTGACGGGAGGCTTCTTCTACCTCTACTCGACGACCGACATCCCGGACCCGAACGAGGAGTTCGAGACCGAGGCGACCTTTGTCTACTACGCCGACGGCGAGACCGAGGTCGGCAGCTTCGCGACCCAGAACCGCGACTCGATCCCGCTCAAGCAGATGCCCGAGGACGTCCAGAACGCGGTGGTCGCGGCCGAGAACCGCTCGTTTTGGACCGACAAGGGCATCGACCCGCGCGGCATCCTCCGCGCCGCGTTCAGCAACGCTCAGGGCAACGCCCAGCAGGGCGCCTCGACGATCACCCAGCAGTACGTCAAGATCCTCTACCTCACCCAGGAGCGCTCCTACCAGCGCAAGATCAAGGAAGCGATCCTCTCGCTCAAGATCCACCGCGAGCAGAGCAAGTCCGAGATCCTCCAGGGCTACCTGAACACCATCTACTTCGGTCGTGGCGCGTACGGCATCCAGGCCGCGGCGCAGGCCTACTTCGAGAAGGACGCCGCGGACCTCACGCTCCGGGAGTCGGCGGTGCTCGCCAGCGTCATCAACAACCCGTCGGGCTTCGACCCCGACAACGGCAAGGACGCGCGCAAGCGGCTCAAGGAGCGCTACGACTACGTCCTCGACGGCATGGCCGAGGCCGGCAACATCACCGCGGAGCAGGCCGAGAAGGCCAGCCGGCGGCTGCCGAAGTTCCCCGAGATCGCGGCCGAGAGCCGGTACGGCGGGCAGCGCGGCCACATGCTCAAGCTGGTGCGCGACGAGCTGGAGGAGCTCGGCTACACCGACGAGCAGATCGACGGCGGCGGTCTGCAGGTGACCACCACGTTCACCGAGAAGGCGATGAAGGCGGCCGAGGAGGGCATGCTCGCCCAGCGCCCGGAGGGCTTCGGCGACAAGCAGCTGCACATCGGCGTCGCCAGCGTCGAGCCCGGCACCGGCGCGCTGCGCGGCTTCTACGGCGGCCAGGACTTCTTGGACTCCCAGATCAACTGGGCGGTCGCCGGCGGGATGGTCGGCTCGACGATCAAGCCGCTGACAGTGGCCACCGCCCTGGACAACGGCTTCTCCCTGAAGGACACCTTCGAGGGCAACTCGCCCTACGTCTTCCCCGACGGCCTCGAGGTCAACAACGAGGGGCCCGGCGAGGGCATCGACTACGGCTCCGCGGTGAACCTCACCTACGCGACCGAGCAGTCGATCAACACGGCGTTCGTCGACCTGTCGAACTCGATCCCCGACGGGCCCGAGCAGATCCTCGAGACCGCCAACATGGCCGGCATCCCGCCCACGAAGCCGAGCAAGAAGTACCCCGGCATCCCGGACCGCAGCCGCGACCTCGAGGCCGACGCGCTGGTCACCCTCGGCAAGGCGCGGATCAGCCCGATCAACATGGCCAACGCCTACGCTACGGTGGCCAACGCCGGCGAGCGCGCCGACGCGCACGTGATCGAGAAGGTCGAGACCGCCGACGGCGAGGTCGACTACGCCTGGAAGCAGAGCACCCGGTCGGCCTTCGACGACAAGGACGAGGAGCGCAACGCCGACATCGCGGCCGACACCTCGTTCGCGATGCAGCAGGTGGTGGCGGCCGGCACCGGCCGCAACGCCCAGGCGCTCGGCCGCCCGGCCGCCGGCAAGACCGGCACCGCGACGAACGACGACGGCGACGTGTCCTCGTCCTGGTTCGTCGGCTACACGCCGCAGCTGGCCACGGCCGTGATGTACGTGCGCGGGGACGGGGACGACGCGCTCAACGACTGGCTGCCGTCGTACTTCGGCTCGGAGTTCCCGACCAAGACCTGGGCCGCGGTCATGGGGGCTGCGCTCGAGGGCGAGCCGACCGAGGAGTTCCCGCCGGCGGCCAACATGGACGGCGAGGCGCCGGTCGAGGGCCACGAGCCCCCGCCGCCGGAGCCGACCCGGACCGCGACTCCGACGCCGACCAAGGAGCCGACCAAGGAGCCGACCAAGACCAAGGAGCCGACGCCGACCAAGGAGCCCTCGCCGACGCCGACCGAGGAGCCGTCGGAGTCGTGTGGCCTGATCGGCTGCGAGACGCCGTCGGAGTCGCCGAGTCCGTCGAGCACGGCGAGCACGCCGGCCGGGGGGCAGAGCGGCGGGACACGGGAGCGTGTCGGTCGTCGACGGGTCCGGGTGGGCTGATGCCCCCGGCGCGCGGTGACTGGGTCGACCCCACCACGGATGACCCGGTCGTCGGTGCGCTGAGCGAGAGCGTGGGTGGCCCCGTGGGCACCCGCGCCGGTCGTCACCCGTGGTGGACGCCGGTGCGCCTCGTGCTGGCGCTGACCGCCATCGTGCTGGCGCTCGGGATGTGGCAGAAGACCAACTGCTACGAGGACACCTGGCAGGACGGCACCGCCCGCTACACGCACATGTGCTACTCGGACCTGCCCTACCTCTACACCGGTCGGGGGTTCGCCGAGCTCGCCTGGCCCTACAGCGACGACGAGGGCACCCGCGCGCGCTACGAGGTGATGGAGTACCCCGTCGGCATCTCCTACTGGGCCTACGGCACGGCGCAGCTCACGCACTGGCTGACCGGTGCGCCCGACGTGGAGGAGCGCTATGGCCAACCGGTCTCGGACTTCTCCGGGACCGTCGAGGTGAAGCGCGAGATGCGGGCGTTCGTGATCGTCAACGCGATCGGGTTCGCGGTGCTCACCCTGCTCGCGACCTGGTTCCTGGCCGGGGTGAACCCACGACGCCCGTGGGACGCGGCGGCGTTCGCCCTGTCGCCGGCGCTGCTGCTGACCGGGCTCGTCAACTGGGACCTGATCGCCGTGATGCTCGTCGCCGCGGCGCTGTGGGCGTGGGCCCGAGAACGTCCCCTCCTGGCCGGGGTGCTGATCGGCCTGGGCACCGCGGTGAAGCTCTACCCGCTCTTCCTGCTCGGGGGGATCCTGGTGATCTGCCTGCGGCAGCGACGGCTGCGCGCCTTCGCGGTCGCGGCGCTCGCGGCGGCCGGGGCGTGGGTGCTGGCCAACCTCCCGGCGTACCTCTCCGGCCCGGACGAGTGGCGGGTCTTCTGGACCTTCAACTCCGACCGCGGCGCCGACCTCGGCTCGATCTGGCTGGTGGCGCAGCAGGCACTGGAGCGTGCCGGCGACCCGTTCGCGTTCGACCCCCACACCATCAACCTCGGCTCGTGGCTCTTCTTCGGTGCCTGGTGCGTCGGCGTGCTGGTGCTCGGTCTCAGCTCACCGGCGACACCCCGGCTCGCGCAGCTCGGCTTCCTGATCGTCGCCGGCTTCCTG
>JBAWHI010000574.1:0-8553 GCA_049593675.1 Nocardioides sp. | reverse complement strand
GCCACCTCCAGCAGCTCTCGGTCGACCTGATCGACCTGCACCTGGTCGGCAAGCAGGCCCACTGGAACGTCGTCGGCCTGAACTTCCGCGACCTCCACCTCGCGCTCGACGAGGTCGTCGACGCCGCCCGTGAGTTCTCCGACCAGGTGGCCGAGCGGATGCGGGCGATCTACGTGACGCCCGACGGCCGTTCGCGCACCGTCGCCGAGCAGAGCAGCCTGCCGCAGTTCCCGGCCGGCGAGGTCAGCACCGCCGACACCGTCGACCTGGTCGCGGCGAGCCTGTACGCCGTAGCGCGCACCGCCCGGCAGATCCACGACGACGTGGACGCCGAGGACCCGACGACCGCCGACCTCCTGCACGCGATCCTCGAGCGGGTCGAGCAGCTGGCCTGGATGATCGACGCGGAGAACCGGGTCGCCAACGCGAGCCTGCCGCGCCCGATCCACCGCTGAGCCGCCGCCGACCCGCCGCGGGCAGTGGCCCAGGTCACAGGGGGCCGCTAGCATCCGCTGGAACAGGAACCTGTTCTAGCGCAAGGCGGTCCCCATGCCCGAGCCCGGCCCGGACGGATTCAACCTCTCGACGGTCTTCTCGACCGTCGCCCGCGCGGTCCCGGACCAGGAGGTCCTGGTCTGGCGCGATCGCCGGCTGACCTATGCCGAGATGGACCGCCGGGTGGACGGGCTCGCCCGCTACCTGGTCGCACGAGGACTCGGGAGCCACACGCCGCGCGCCGAGCTCGCCGGTCACCAGTCCGGCCAGGACCACCTCGGGCTCTACCTGCGCAACGGCAACGAGTACCTCGAGGGCATGGTCGCGGGCTACCGGGCCCGGGTGGCGCCGTTCAACGTCAACTACCGCTACGTCGAGGAGGAGCTGCACTACCTCTTGACCGACGCCCGGACCCGCGCGCTCGTCTACCACGCCGAGTTCGCGCCCCGCGTCGCCGCCGTCCGGGACCAGCTGCCCGACCTCGACGTGCTCATCCAGGTCGCCGACGAGTCCGGGCACGACCTGCTTCCCGGAGCCGTCGACTACGCGTCGGTGCTCGACACGCCCGCGCCGGCCGACGGGATGCCCGAGCCCAGCGGTGACGACCTGTTCGTGCTCTACACGGGCGGCACCACCGGGATGCCCAAGGGGGTGCTCTGGCGCAACGACGACATCTACGTGACGTCGATGGGCGGCACGCCGTTCGGCACCAACGAGCCCTACGCGTCGTACGACGCGATCGCGGAGGCGGCCGCCGCGGCAGGCGGCTCCATGCGGTTGCTGATGATCCCGCCGTTCATGCACGGCGCCGCCCAGTGGTCGACGTTCCACACGATCACCGCCGGCGGCAAGATCGTGCTGCCCGACGACGTGCACCGCCTCGACCCGGCCGATGCGCTGAGCGCTGCGGTGCGCGAGCAGGTCGTGAGCATCCCCGTCGTCGGCGACGCCGTCGCGCTCCCGCTGATCGAGGAGGTCGAGCGCGGCGACTACGACCTGTCGGGCCTGGCGGCCTTCAACAACGGCGGCGCGCCGCTGACGCCGGGGGTGCGCGACCGGATCCTCGAGACGCTCCCGCACATCATCGTCATGGATGCCGCGGGCGCCTCCGAGACCGGTCTGCAGATGAGCTCGATGTCGCTGAAGGGCATGGAGGCCGGGACGGCGACGTTCGCGCCGGTCGCGGCGACGACCGTGGTCGACAACCTGTTCGCGCGCACGCTGGAGCCCGGCGAGGGGGAGGGGTGGCTGGCCCAGCGGGGGCGGGTCCCGCTCGGCTACCTCGGGGACGAGGCCAAGACGGCCCGCACCTTCCCGGTCGTCGACGGTGTCCGCCTCTCCGTCCCGGGGGATCGGGCGCTGCTCAACGAGGACGGGCAGATCGTGCTGCTCGGCCGCGACGGCGTGACCGTCAACTCCGGCGGGGAGAAGATCTTCGTCGAGGAGGTCGAGCGTGCCCTGGCTGCCCATCCGGCGGTCCGCGACGTGATCGTGGTCGGGCGGCCGTCCGAGCGGTGGGGGAGCGAGGTGGTGGCGATCGTGCAGCTCGAGTCCGGCGCTGAGGCCACCGACGAGGAGCTGCTCGCCGAGGCGGGCCGCCACGTCGCGCGCTACAAGGTGCCGAAGGCGATCCTCCGGGTGCCGCAGGTCGAGCGCTCGCCCTCCGGCAAGGCCGACTACCGCTGGGCGAAGGCGCAGGCCGTCCCCTGACCCGTCGAGCCCGTCGCCGGTGAGGTGCCCCCTCCGACGGGTCGCCGGCCGGGTGGGAGTTTCGTCGGCCGGCCGAGGAGACTGGAGCCTGGACGAAGAAGCTTCGCCGTCCAGGCGTGCGTTTTGTCGGTCGGCCGACGAAACGCTCCCGGCCGCCCTCAGGCGCCGACCGGCCGGCGGGCGCCTCTCGGTCTCGCCGGGCCGAGGTCGACCCGCTGGACGGCCCGGACGGCCTGGCGGACCTGCTCGAGCTGCTCGACCTGCTCGATCCGCGGACGAGTCAGACGGGTCACCGGCCGTCGTGGGGGACGTCCTCCAGCTCCGACCAGTCGACGACCGCGAGCCGGCGGCGATACTCGCCGACGGTGCCCGGCCAGTTCGTGGTGATCCGCCGGCCGTCGCGGTACCAGCTGTCGCAGCCGGACCAGATGCCGTTGCCGAGACGACCCTGCATCTCCTCGTCGTAGCGCTCCCAGACGTCGCCGCGCACGGCCAGCTGCCGGACGCCGTCGTCCTGGAGTCGACGGGCGACCTGGGCGATCCAGCCCGCCTGGGCCTCGAGCATGGCGATGATCGAGCTGCCGCCCAGGTTGGTGTTCGGGCCGTAGACGCAGAACAGGTTGGGGAAGCCGGGGACCGCCATGCCGAGGTGCGCCCGGGCGCCGTCGGACCACACGTCCTTCAGTGCGGTGCCGTCGGGGCCGGCGACCTCGATGCCGCCCAGGAAGTCGGTGGCCGCGAAGCCGGTGCCCCAGATCAGCACGTCGGCCTCGTGCAGCCGACCGTCCGAGGTGCGCACGCCGGACGGCTCGATGCCCGCGACCGCATCGCCGACGACCTCGACGTGGTCGCGGCTCAGCGCGGGGTACCAGTCGTTGGAGAACAGCAGGCGCTTGCAGCCCAGCTCGTAGTCGGGGACCAGCGTGCGACGCAGCTCGGGGTCCGGGACCTGGCGGCGCAGGTGGAGGCGCCACACCGCACGGATCGCGGACATCAGCGGGCGGCTGATCGGCGAGGTGCCCTCCAGGGCCCGGTTGAACAGCTCGGTGAGCTCGTAGGTGGCGCGACGCTCGAAGCCCAGCGCCGCGGGGAAGCGATGGAAGACCCGGTGGTGCAGTCGGGAGTAGAGCCGGTCCGGCCGGATGATCACGTAGGGCGCCGAGCGCTGGAAGACGGTCATCGACGCGACCTCGTCGACGATGCCGGGCACGAACTGCACCGCGCTCGCTCCCGTGCCGATGACCGCGACCCGCTTGCCGCTCAGGTCGACGTCGTGTCGCCACTGGGCGGAGTGGAACACAGGTCCGGCGAACGACCGGACGCCGGGGATCGACGGCACGGCCGGGTTCGAGAGCTGGCCGGTCGCGGCGACGACCAGGTCCGCCCCCAGCACGCCGGCGCTCGTCGTGACCCGCCAGGCGCCGTCGACGTGCTCGAGCGCGGTCACCTCGACCCCGGTGCGGACCAGGTCGAGCAGACCCTCCGCCTCGGCGGTCCGGGTGAGGTAGTCGAGGATCTCCGGCTGTTGTCCGTAGCGCCGCGTCCAGGCCGGGTTGGTCGCCCACGACCAGGAGTAGAGAGGGGACGGTACGTCGCACGCCGCCCCGGGGTAGGTGTTGTCGCGCCAGACCCCGCCGACCGAGTCCGCCCGCTCGAGGACCGTCACCTCGCCGACGCCGGCCTTGCGGAGTGCGCGCGCCACGCCGAGTCCACCGAAGCCGGCACCGATGACGATCGCGCGCAGACCCATGGCTGCAACATACCGACAGATCTGATTGTTTGTCGCACGTCGCCGGCGAGCGACCTCAGGTGATCGTCATGCCCCCGTCGACCGCCAGGGTCTGGCCGGTGACGTAGCCCCCGGCGTCGGACGCCAGGAAGACGACCGCGGCCGCGAGCTCGGCCGGGTCACCCTTGCGCCCGACGGGGATCCGGGTCTGCTGGGACTCCAGGTACCCCGGCGGGTACTGCTCGGTCATCTCGGAGGCGAAGAAGCCAGGTGCGACGGCATTGACCCGGATGCCCTTGCGGCCGGTCCACTGCTGGGCCAGGTCGCGGGTCAGTCCAATCAGGCCGGCCTTCGACGCGGCGTACGCCGCCTGCGGGAGCCCGGCCGTCGTGAGCCCGAGGACGGAGCTGATGTTGATGATGCTCGAACCCGGCTGCATCACCCGGCCGCAGGCCTGGGCCATCCAGTAGCAGCCGTTGAGGTTCACGTCGATCACCTGCCGGAACTGCTCCGGCGCCTCGCGGGTGGCGGGGACGGCGGTGCCGATCCCGGCGTTGTTCACCAGCACGTCGACGTGTCCGAACTCCTCCATCGCCAGGGCGACGAGGTTCGTGCAGGCGTCGGGGTCGCTGACATCGGTCTCGACGGTGAGTGCACGACGGCCGGTGGCCTCGACGAGTCGGGCGGTCTCGGCGAGCCGGTCGGCGCGCCGGGCGCCGAGGACCAGGTCGGCCCCCGCCTCGGCCAGGCCCTGGGCGAACGCGACGCCGAGGCCGCTGGACGCTCCGGTCACGACGGCCACCTTGCCGTCGAGGCGGAACAGGTCGGGGACGGTGCGCTCGTCGCTCATGGTGTCGACCCTAGCGAGACTGCGCCGTCGTCGACGTCGGGGTATCCTGGCCCCATGAAGAGGACCCTGCTCCTTACCTAGCCGCGTCGACGCGCACAGATCGACGCGGCTGCCCCTCGTGCCCGAGGGGTTTTTTTGTGCCCGGAGCCGACCACCTCACCACAGCCTGAGAGAGACCCAGATGAGCGAGCAGGAGACGCAGCCCGAGTCGTACGACGTCGAGCAGGTGCAGCAGAAGTGGCTGCCGGTCTGGGACCGGCTCGAGCCCTTCCGTGCCGACGACGACTCGCCGCGCGAGAAGAAGTACGCCCTGACGATGTTCCCCTACCCGAGCGGCGACCTGCACATGGGTCACGCCGAGGTGACGGCGCTGCACGACGTGATCGCGCGCTACTGGTGGCAGCAGGGCTACGAGGTCATGAACCCGATGGGCTGGGACTCCTTCGGACTGCCTGCGGAGAACGCCGCGATCCGCAACGACGAGCACCCGGCGACCTACACCTACGCCAACATCGAGACGCAGTACGAGTCGTTCAAGCGGTTCGGGATCTCCTTCGACTGGTCGCGCCGGCTGCACACGTCCGACCCGGAGTACTACCGCTGGACCCAGTGGCTGTTCCTGAAGTTCCGTGAGCGTGGCCTGGCCTACCGCAAGAACAGCCCGGTCAACTGGTGTCCGCACGACCAGACGGTGCTGGCCAACGAGCAGGTCGTCGACGGCAAGTGCGAGCGGTGCGGCGCCGAGGTCACCAAGCGCGAGCTGACCCAGTGGTACTTCAAGATCACCGACTACGCCCAGGAGCTGCTCGACGAGCTGGACAACCTGGCCGACACCTGGCCGGCGCGGGTGGTCACCGCCCAGCGCAACTGGATCGGACGCTCGGAGGGCGCTCACGTCGACTTCGCCGTCGAGGGCCGTGAGGAGCCGATCACCGTCTACACGACTCGTCCGGACACGTTGTTCGGCGCGACGTTCATGGTGGTGGCCGCCGACGCTGCGCTGGCGGCGGAGCTGGTCAGCGACGAGCAGCGCCCGGCGCTGGACGCCTACCTGACCGAGGTCCGGCGGTCCACCGAGGTCGACCGGCTGTCGACCGATCGGCCCAAGACCGGGGTGTTCCTGGGCGTGCACGCCACCAACCCCGTCAGCGGCGAGCAGATCCCGGTCTGGGCGGCCGACTACGTGCTGGCCGACTACGGCACCGGCGCGATCATGGCCGTGCCCGCCCACGACCAGCGCGACCTGGACTTCGCGAAGAAGTTCGACCTGCCGGTCCGTCGCGTCGTAGACACGGGCGAGCCCAACCCGGAGGAGACCTACGAGGCCACCACCGGCAACGGCACCTACGTGAACTCCGGTGCGTTGGACGGCATGACCGACAAGGCGGCCGGGATCCACGCGATCATCGAGCAGCTGCAGGCCGACGGCGCCGGGGACGGCACCGTCAACTTCCGGCTGCGCGACTGGCTGCTGAGCCGGCAGCGCTACTGGGGCGTGCCGATCCCGATCGTCCACTGTGAGAAGGACGGCGAGGTCGCCGTCCCCTACGACCAGCTGCCGCTGGAGCTGCCCGAGCTGCGGGGGGCCGACCTGAAGCCCCAGGGCGTCTCGCCGCTGGCCGCGGCCGAGGACTGGGTGAACGTCCCCTGCCCGACCTGCGGCGGGCCGGCGAAGCGGGACAGCGACACGATGGACACGTTCGTCGACTCGTCGTGGTACTTCCTGCGCTTCTGCTCGCCCGGCTACACCGAGGGTCCGTTCGACGTCGAGAAGGCCAAGATCTGGATGCCGGCCGACATCTACGTCGGTGGTGTCGAGCACGCGGTGCTGCACCTGCTGTACGCACGCTTCTTCACGAAGGTCCTGCGCGACATGGGGATGCTGGAGGTCGGCGAGCCGTTCGCCGCGCAGCTGAACCAGGGCTTCGTCATCAACCACGGCAAGAAGATGAGCAAGTCGCTGGGCAACGGCGTCAGTCTGGGGGACCAACTTGCGGAGTTCGGGGTGGACGCCATCCGGCTGACCCTGGTCTTCGCCGGGCCGCCGGAGGACGACATCGACTGGGCGGACATGTCGCCTGCCGGGTCCCTGCGGTTCCTGCAGCGCGCCTGGCGGCTGTCGGGCGACGTCAGCTCGGCGGTCGGCACGGCCGCCGGGGACGGCGACGTCGCGCTGCGCCGTGTCACCGCACGGACCGTGCGCGACGCGGGTGAGCTGGTCGAGGCCTACCGCTTCAACGTGATGGTCGCCCGGGTGATGGAGCTGGTGAACGCGACCCGCAAGGCGATCGACTCGGGGTGCGGTCCGGCCGACCCGGCGGTGCGCGAGGCCACCGAGGCGATCGCGATCCTGCTGTCGCTGGTCGCGCCGTTCACCGCTGAGGAGATGTGGGAGCGGCTCGGCCACGAGCCCACCGTCGCTCGTGCCGGTTGGCCGGCGGTCGACCCGGCCCTGCTGGTCGAGGAGTCCGTGACCGCCGTCGTCCAGATCCAGGGCAAGGTCCGCGCCCGGCTCGAGGTCGCGCCCGACATCGCCGAGGGCGATCTGGAGCGGCTGGCACTGGCAGACCCCGCCGTGCTGAAGGCGATCGACGGCCGGACGGTGCGCAAGGTGATCGTGCGCGCGCCGAAGCTGGTCAACGTGGTCGTCTGAGCCCGGTCGACGCAGCCAGTCGCTAGCCTTCACGCCATGCCGGCCGTCATCGTCACCGACTCGACCGCCAGTCTCCCCGCGGAGCTGGCGGCCGAGCGCGGGATCATCGTCGTGCCGCTGCAGGTCGTGATCGGCGCGACCGTGTACGACGAGGGCGCGGACGGCGCGACGCCCGAGATGGTCGCCGCGGCGTTGAAGGAGTGGCAGCCGGTCAGCACCTCGCGGCCGGGGCCGGCCGCGCTGCTGGAGGTCTACGAGCAGCTCGCCAGGGACGGCGCGACCGAGATCGTCTCGGTCCATCTCTCGGGTGACATGAGCGGCACCTTCGAGTCCGCCCAGCTGGCCGCCCGGGACGCCTCGGTCCTGGTGCTGCCGGTCGACACGCGCCAGGTCGGAGTCGCCACCGGGTTCGCGGCCCTCGCCGCCGCCGACGTCCTCGACGACGGCGGGACCGCCGAGGAGGCAGCCGCGGCAGCTCGTGAGCGCGCCGATTCGGCGGTGTCGCTGTTCTACGTCGACACCCTCGAGTACCTGCGGCGCGGTGGCCGGATCGGCGCGGCGGCGGCCCTGTTCGGCGGCGCGCTCGCGGTCAAGCCGCTGCTCCAGATCGAGGACGGCAGGGTCGCCTCGCTCGAGCGCGTGCGGACGTCGACGCGGGCGCTGGCCCGGCTCGAGGAGCTCGCCGTCCAGTCAGCCGGCGACCGGTCCGCCGACGTGTGCGTCGCCCACCTGGCCAGTCCCGACCGAGCCGCCCAGCTCA
The DNA here is from genome assembly GCA_049593675.1 of Nocardioides sp. Classification (GTDB taxonomy): domain Bacteria; phylum Actinomycetota; class Actinomycetes; order Propionibacteriales; family Nocardioidaceae; genus Nocardioides. The sequence goes on along the minus strand of JBAWHI010000574.1, from coordinate 356 downwards.
CCGAGAAGCTCGCTGCCCGGCTCGAGGACAACCTGGAGGGCCGTGACGTGTGGTGCGGCGAGCTCGGCGCGGTCCTCGGCGCCCATGTGGGCCCGGGCATGATCGCGGTCTGCGTCAGTCCGCGACCGTAGGCCGCTCTCCGTCCACAGCGTCCATCTCCGACCGGGCGCTCCCCAGACCGGTCGCGGGGCCGCCCCGAGGGTCGCCCGGGCTGCCTAGCGTCTGCGCATGCCCACCCGCCGACCGACCCCCGATCGCCAGGACGTCGTGTCCCGCCGGCTGGCCCTGCTCAGCCCCGAGCACGCCGCGCCGCGGACCGAGGAGCCACCGCCGGTCCCGGTCCCCGGACGGCACGC
>JBAWHI010000573.1:0-1929 GCA_049593675.1 Nocardioides sp. | reverse complement strand
CGAGCCCGGCCACGGCTGCCCGATCTCGATGACCTACGCCGCGGTGCCGGCGCTGCGCGCTGACGACGCGCTCGCCAAGGTGTGGGCACCGTTGCTCGCCTCGACGACCTACGACCCCGGTGTCCGGGCGCCGTCGGCCAAGCGTGGCGCGCTGGCCGGGATGGGGATGACCGAGAAGCAGGGCGGCTCCGACGTCCGCGCCAACGTCACCGAGGCCCGCCGTACGTCGGTGGACGGCGACTACACGCTGCACGGGCACAAGTGGTTCACCTCGGCGCCGATGAACGACGTCTTCCTGGTCCTTGCTCAGACCGAGGGTGGCGTCACCTGCTTTGTGGTGCCTCGGGTGCTCGAGGACGGCGCCCGCAACCAGCTCGACGTCGTCCGGCTCAAGGACAAGCTCGGCAACCGCTCGAACGCCTCGTCCGAGCTGGAGCTCGACGGCACCCTCGCGCACCGGCTCGGCGACGAGGGTCGTGGGGTGCGCACGATCATCGAGATGGTGGCGGCGACGCGCCTCGACTGCGTGATCGGGTCGGCCTCGCTGATGAGGCGGGCGGTCAACGAGGCGACGTGGCACGCCGCCCACCGCTCGGCGTTCGGCTCGCTGCTGATCGACAAGCCATTGATGCAGAACGTGCTCGCCGACCTGGCCGTCGAGGCGGAGGCCGCGACCGCACTGGCGATCCGGCTCGCCGCAGCCGTCGATGGTCTGACCGACCCGCACGAGGCCGCCTTGCGCCGGATCGCCCTGCCGCTCTCCAAGTTCTGGGTCTGCAAACGGACTCCTGCGTTGGTGGCCGAGGCGCTTGAGTGCCTCGGCGGCAACGGGTACGTCGAGGAGTCGGGCATGCCGATGCTCTATCGGGAAGCGCCCCTCAACTCAGTCTGGGAGGGCTCCGGCAACGTCAACGCCCTCGACGTCCTGCGCGCGCTCGGGCGTGAGCCCGAGGCGCTGGACGCCTGGATCACCGAGGTCGGTCGGGCGCGCGGCGGCGACACCCGCCTCGACCGGGCTGTCGAGGAGACCCTTGCCCTGCTCGGCTCCCTGATGGGCGAGCCCGGCTCGATGGAGCGGCACGCGCGCCGCCTGGCCACCCGGATGGCCCTGTGCCTGCAGGGCTCGTTGCTGGTGCGCTTCGCTCCCCCTGAGGTAGCCGACATCTTCTGCGCCTCCCGCCTCGGATCGTCGTACGACGGGGTCTTCGGAACCCTCGACGGCGGCGACCTGCGCGCGGTGGTCGAGCGGGCTACGCCGGTGATCGCATGAGCGACCTGCGTGAGTGGGACGCCGCGTCGTACGACGCCCTCCCGCTCCCCCATGCCGCGTGGGGGCACCGGGTGCTGGACCGGATGGACCTGGTCGGCGACGAGGTGGTGCTCGATGCAGGCTGCGGCACCGGTCGCGACGCGCTGGCGCTCCTCGAGCGCTGGCCGCAGGCGCGGGTGATCGGAGTCGACGGGTCGCAGCAGATGCTCGACCAGGCGCGCGAGCGGCTCGACGCGCGCGTCACGTTGGTGCGCGCCGACCTCACCCAGCCGCTGCCGCTCCCCGAGCAGGTCGACGCGGTGATGAGCGTCGCGGCGTTCCACTGGATCCGTGACCACACCGCGCTCTTCGAGCACCTGCACGCCGCGATGAAGACCGGGGCCTCCCTGACGACCGACTGCGGCGGGCGCGGCAACGTGGCCGGGGTCAACCGGGCGCTGGCCCAGGTGACAGGGCAGGACCACGACGGCTGGGAGTTCGCCGGCGCCGAGGACACCCGTGCGCGGTTGGAGAGCATCGGCTTCGAGGTGTACTCGGTCGCCCTGCGGCCAGATCCGTTCCGGTGCGCAGACCCTGAGATCCTGGAGCGCTACCTGGCGACCGTCGTCCTCGGCTCGAAGCTCGACGCGATGCCCGAGTCCGAGCGAGCCGCCTTCATC
>JBAWHI010000572.1:0-9106 GCA_049593675.1 Nocardioides sp. | reverse complement strand
GCTCCGGGGTCGGCTCCGCGGCGGCCTCCGGCCGGACAGCCTCGGTCGGCGTCGGCGTCGGCGTCGGCGTCGGTGGCGTGGGCGCCGGCTTGGGTCGCCGGGCCTTCTTCGCCTTCGCCTTCTGGGGCTTGGGCTTCGGCATGAGCGCGGGCTCGGGCTTCGGCTCGGTCGCGAGCGCGGCCGCCGGTTCCGGCGTGCTGGGCGCGGCTTCGGCCTCGGCGGTGGGCTCGGGGTCGGGGTCGGCATCGGGGACAGGGTCGGGCGTGCTGGCCGCGGGGCCGGCCGGGAGCTCGGCGGTGGCCTCGACGGCGGGTGCGACGGCTGGTTCGACGGCGGGCTTGCTCGGGGAGGGCTCGGACGTCGCGGGCTCGACCTCGTCGGACGGCGGGAGCGGCGGCGGTGTCACCCGCCGGCTCGGACGCGGGGTCGGACGCGGGGTCGGACGCGGGGGTGCCACGACCGTGCTGGGGGTGGCTCGGGTCGCCCCGGCCGCCGCGCCGGACTCCGACTCGGTCTCCGTGGCGAGAGCGGAGGTGAAGTCCACCTGTCCGATCCGGCCGTCGTCGGTCAGCGCCGAGAGGACGTCGTCGACCGACGGCGGCGGCGCGATCTGCGACCTCCGGTCCTCGGTCATGGCGTCGCCTCGGTCGGGTCCCCGGTCGGGGAGTCGGCCTGGTCCTCGGAGTCCTCGGCCTGCAGCCCGGGGTCGAACCCGGCCGGCACGCCGACGAGGACATAGCGCGGGGTGCGGTAGACGACCTGGAGCTGGGCGTCGCTGCCGGCGGCGGCGTCGGGGTAGAGCGTCGTGAGCAGGTCACCGTTGTTCGAGGTCGACATGAGCATGTAGTCGACGAACTCGGCCGGGTTGCGGGCGGCTTCCTTCCAGGGACCGTCGCTCTCGTCGATCCGGTCGTAGAACAGCTCGGGGTGCCCGGTCAGCATCATGGTCGCGTAGGTCTGGGCGTTGTCGGTCAGGATCGAGTTGTCCCGCGAGACGTTGTTGCGGATGTACTCCGCCATCGCCTGTTCGGAGACGATGCCGACCTTCTCCCCGTTGCGGGTCTCGGCACCCTCCTGGGACTCACCGGTCGTGAGGGCGGCGGCGAACGGTGCCTCGAGGTTCTGGTAGCGGTAGGTCTTCATCGCGTTGAGCGTCCACGGGATGCTGATCACCAGGCCGACGATCACCAGAGCGGCGACGAGGGTGCTGCCCTCGTCCGCCGAACGGGCCAGCCAGATCGCGCCGACCACCGAGAGCAGCAGGATCGGGAGGGCGTTGCGCATCAGCATCGGCGAGTCGGTCAACCGAAGTGCGACCGCGAGCGCCGGAGTCAGGATGGCCGCGCCGAGCAGCACCCCGAGCCAGAGTGCGAACGGGTTGCTGCGCGCCAGACCGGCGATGATCAGCGCGGGCAGCACGATGATCGCCAGCGGTGCCCCGTAGAGGAGCAGCTGGCCGGTGGCCTGGAGGAGCTCGACCGCCGAGAAGGTCTCGAGACCGCCGGACGAGGCCGAGTCGCTGCTGCTGGTGATCCACGCGAACGGGCTCAGCAGCAGGACCAGGTTGAACACGGTCCAGAGTGCGATGACGTAGACGGTGGGTGCGGCGAACCCGACGACGGTGCCCTCCACCTCGGTGCCGTCCGCTCCCAGACGCGCCAGGATCGCACCGATCATGATCGCGCTGAGCACGAAGAAGGTCAGTGAGGAGTAGCCGGACAGTGCCGCGACGGCGTACGAGATCCCGGCCAGCATCACGAACCGGACGTCGGCGGTGATGTACCAGGCGAACAGGGAGCCCAGGGCGGTGATCACGAACGCGATCCACACGAAGTGGCGGGTGCCGGTCGATGCGTAGAGCACCACCAGCGGGTTCGCGGCGACGGCGAGCAGCAGCGCATAGCGCAGTGGGCCGGCAACCAGTGCCCGGCGCATCATCGTGTTCAGGCCGACCATCGTGAGTGCGGCGAAGATCGCGGACGCGACCGGGACGACGGCCATCGAGGTGACCATGCCGCGGAAGACCGCCAACGGCGCGATCAGCATCGTCGCGAACGGCGGGTAGTCGAAGCCGATCGCGGACAGCTTGGCCGGGTCGTTGTGCCAGACCATGAGCGCCCGGTTGAGGCGGTCGAGGGCCTCGAACCCGACCACGTGCTTGTCCACGACGAGCCAGTGGCCGATCCAGGTGTAGGCGATCGTGAAGAACACGAAGACGAGGGCGCTCTCCCACCAGCGGCGTGGGACGTCGACGGGGCGCCGGCCCACGGCCTGGACGACGCCGCTGAGCCGCTCCTTGGTGTGGACGACGGTGACGGTGCTCATGACTGGGTCGCCGATCCGTCGTCGAGCCCGTGCGTGGTCTTCTCCCAGTAGAACGGGTTCGTGAAGAGCTGGATGAAGCCCTTCCACGCGGCCCAGCTCATCAACCCCCAGTAGAGGGGGGAGAGCAGTGCGGTTCGGGTCAAGCTGAACTCACCTCGTTGCAGACTGCCGGCGACGCTCAGATAGATGAAGATGAAGTTGCCGATGAAGAGCAGGCCGCTTGCCGCGTAGAAGACGATGCCCGGGAAGAGCTGCTGGATGAACCCCGCCTGGGTGAAGACGTACAGGGTCGTGAGGCCCCAGAAGATCGGGTTGAGCAGCAGGACGAACGCCGTGCCCATGGTGAGGTTGAAGCTCATGAAGCCGCGGACGCCCGTGGACTTGAGCAGCGAGAGCGGGTGGCGCATGTGCACCAGCCAGGTCTGGATGTAGCCCTTGTTCCACCTGCTGCGCTGACGGATCCAGTTGCCGAGCTGGGAGTTGGCCTCCTCCAGCGTCGTCGAGTCGATCATCGCGGTGCGGTAGCCCTGGCGGTGCAGGCGGATCCCGAGGTCGGCGTCCTCGGTCACGTTGAAGGGGTCCCAGGCTCCGAGCTCGCGCAGGGTCTCGGTGATGAAGTGGTTGGACGTGCCGCCCAACGGGATCGGCGACTCGGCCGCGCCCATCGCCGGCAGGATCAGCTCGAAGTGCATCGAGTACTCGTTGGCGAACCAGGCGGTCAGCAGGTTCTGGTCCTGGTTGAAGTGGTTGAGCTTCGCCTGGACGCACACGACGTTCTTCGGCACCCGGGTGAAGGCGATCACGGCCTTCTTCAGCTGGTCGGGGTCGGGACGGTCCTCGGCGTCGAAGATGACGCAGAAGTCGCCCGTGGACAGCTGGAGGCCGTAGTTGCAGGCCTTCGGTTTGGTCTTGGGCTGGCTGTCCGGCACGACCACCAGGTGGAAGTGCGGCGGCAGGTCCATCGCGCGGATCTTCGCGACGGTCTCCTCGTCGTCCTCCTCGCACAGGAGCTTCACGTCCAGGCGGGTGCGCGGGTAGTCGAGCGCGTTGATGTCCCGGACCAGCCGGGGGACGATCGCCGCCTCCTTGTAGAGCGGGACCAGGATCGTGTAGACGGGCAGGTGCCGCTCGTCGAGGGCTGCGATCTCCTCGTCGGTGACGTCGGTCTCCAGGTGGGTCCCCAGGGCGCGGAGCGTCAGGCGGAACTTGTAGAACGCGACGACGAGGTACAGCAGGCTGCAGGCGGCGACCACGGTCACGGCCGTCTCGTAGGGCCAGATCACGCCGCAGACCACGAGCACCATCGCGAAGATCACGAGGCCGGCCTTCTGGGGTCCGGACACGACGACGTGCGCCGACTCCTCGGGGCGGGTCTCCATGATCAGTCGGGTCGAGACCTCGGCGTAGTGCCGGGCGTGCACCCGCTGGATCAGCTGGTCGAGCTCGATCCGGTTGCCGAGCAGCTGGCGGAACGGGGTGCCGAGCGCCTCCTCGACCTGGGCCGCGGCCTCCGCATCGAGCGGTCGGGCCACGGCGACGAGCACCAGGTCATCGGTCGCGGCGACCGGGACCGCCTGGAAGGCCTGGGCGAGCGGCTCGGGAAGTCGGCGAGCCACCTCCATCTCGGGGCTGAACTCGGCCAGGCCGACGCGCTGCATCTGGTACATCTCCGAGAGCGCCGCGACGAGCGTGTCCTCGGAGATCGCCTCGTGCGAGACGAGGATGTCGCCGAGGGGGTCGCCGGTGCGGCTGTACTCCAGCATCGCGCGCTGCAGCTGGTCGTCGGTGATCAGGCCGCTGCGGGTCAGCATCTGGGCCATCTGCATCCGGGCCCGGCGTGCCTCCGGCGTCTCGACCTCGGTGTCCTGGGGCGGGTAGACGGCGTCGATCGCGGCGACGATCTCGTTGACCGTGTGGCGCACCAGCAGGACCGGCCGGTCGATGCGCTCGGCGACGACGTGCGCCGTGATCGTGTCGTCGGCGTCGGCCGCGGCGACCAGCACGGTCCCGTCGACGGAGGTGTAGGGCATCACCCGGAAGGTGCGGCAGATGCCCTCGGGGATGAGGTGGCGCAGGTCCTGGTCGACCCCGTCGGTGAGGCGCGGGTGGCGCCGAGTCTGAGTGGCCGTCATGCGCCGGACCCCGATCCGAATCCGTGCGGCGCGGCGGCCGTGCCGGGCTGCGTCGTCGTGCCGCCGGCGGTGGTGGCGCGCTTCTTGTGACGCGGCCGCAGTGCGACGTACACGAGATAGGCGATGGCGAGCGCCAGGATCGGCGCGATCAGGAAGGCCAGGAGGACCACGACCAGGATGACGAGGGTCAGCAGGATGTCCACGAACGCCGCCCCGATGGACTTCACCGCCGGACGTGACGGACTTGTCGGCACCGACATGACGCTTTCCCCCCTTGCTCGGTTCGTCTTCCAACGCCCGAGTCGCATCGACTCAACCGCCCCCATGGTGGACTCGAATGCCTTCACCGTAGTGGCGATCCAGGCACAACCCAGGCCGGTCTGGTCCACCGTTGATGCGTTGTTGCCGAGCCGTTGCCCGGGTGTGGGTCGGCTGTGGATCTTCGCGGCTGAGCGGGTCGCCGGCCGTCAGTCGGCTGCGTGTCCGGTGAGCCACTTCCGGGCCTCGCGACCGTAGGCCGTGGGGTGGCCGCGCTCGTTGGTGACCAGTGCCATCGGGTCGCTGGGGTGGTCGGCCCACACCCAGAACAGGGCGCCCAGGCGGTGGTCGTCGGACCAGTCCAGGTAGGCCTGCACGTAGCCGTCCGCCGGGTCCTGCGCACCGAGCTCGGAGGTGAGGACCGGCACGCTGTCCGCCAGCTGCCCGAGCACGTCGTCCCAGCACGCCTGGGACGCGCACTCCTTGAAGTCGTAGGAGTGGAAGGCCGCGATCAGCTGGTCGTCGTCCGGAGCGAACTCGCGCCAGTGACTGAGGTCGTTGGCGTAGTCGAGACCACCGAGCAGCACCGGTTGCTCGGCCCCGGTCGCGCGGATCGCACTGACCACCGCCGCCATCCCCTGGACGGTGAAGGTGGCGCGGCCGGCCGCCGCCGTCTGGTCGTCCTCGGCCGGCGCCTGGCATCCGCCGTCACGCCAGCACTTCCAGGTCAGGTCGAACAGGAAGCGAGTGCTGCTGGCGTTGTAGCGCGAGTAGGGCTCGTTGAACGAGTCGAACAGCACCGACGGGTTGTCCGCGTAGGCGCCGGCGATCGACGTCCAGAAGGCGATGGACTCGGAGTCGGGCATCGCGAGGTTGCCGAACTCCGGCTGCCCGATCCGCTTGCGGCTGTGCAGGTCGAGGATGACGACCATGCCCGCCCGGTTCAGCGCCGTCACGAACTTGCGCACCTCGTCGCGGTAGCCCTCGACGCTGCGCTCCTCGTACTGGTCGCTGACCGGAGCGCCGCGGGTGCCGAGCCAGCAGTCCTGGTTGAGGGGGAGTCGCACCGTGTTGGTGCCCCACGCGGCGATCGTCTCGGCCTCGGTGGCATACGGGTCACGGGCCACCAGCGTGTCCAGGGCGGAGTAGCCCCAGCCCTGGGCGCAGGCGTACTCGAAGCTGCTCCAGTTGACGCCGCGCGGCACGAAGTCGCGGCCACTGCGCTCGTCGATCATCCGGTTGCCGTCCACGACGACGTGCGGCGCTCCGGTGGAGGGTGCTCCGATCGGGCTGAGCGGCGAGCGCATCTGCGCGTACAGCGCGCCGCCGGACACGAGCACGACGACGAGGGCAAGCACGACCCAGCGCGCATGTCGCCACACGTGACGCATCCGGAGCCCCCCTCTGTGCTGCGTCCACCTCTGGGAGCAGCGTAATAGGTTGGTTCGGTGAGCGAGTCGGTATTCACCTACGCGGCTCCGGCCCTGAAGTTCGGGACCGGCGCCGCTGCCGAGATCGGGCACGACCTCGCGGCCTACGGCGCGAGCCGCGTGCTGCTGATCACCGATCCGGGCGTCGCGGCCACCGGTCACCCGGCCCGCATCGCCGATCAGGTCGCCGCCCGCGGACTCGAGGTGACGACGTACGACGCCGTGCACGTCGAGCCGACCGACGAGTCGATGCGCCATGCGGTCGACTTCGCCCGAGACGCCGGGCCCTTCGACGCGGTCCTCGCCGTCGGGGGCGGCTCCAGCATCGACACCGCGAAGGCGGTGAACCTGCTCACCACCAACCCGGGCGAGCTGATCGACTACCTCAACGCGCCCGTGGGCAGGGCGCAGGCGCCGAGCAGGCCGCTGCTCCCGCTGGTCGCGGTGCCGACCACGACCGGGACGGGATCGGAGAGCACGACCATCTGCGTCCTGGACGTGCTGTCGCTGCAGGTGAAGACCGGCATCAGCCACCCGGCGCTGCGCCCGACCCTCGCCGTCGTCGACCCGAGCCTCACGCTGACCCAGCCGCCGAAGGTGACCGCCGCAGCCGGGATGGACATCCTCTGCCACGCCCTGGAGAGCTGGACCGCCCGCCCGTACACCGCCTTCGCCGCCAAGCGTCCCGAGGAGCGGGTGCCCTACTGCGGCGCGAACCCGATCGCGGACATGTGGTCGGAGAAGGCGCTCGTGATGCTCGCGAGGGTCTTCCGCCGGGCGGTCGCGGACGGTGGGGACCGGGAGGCGCGCGAGGAGATGGCGATGGCCGCGACCTTCGCCGGCCTCGGCTTCGGGAACGCCGGGGTGCACATCCCGCACGCGAACGCCTACCCGATCGCGGGTCGGGTGCGCGACTACCGGCCGGAGGGGTACGCCGGCGTGCTGGTGCCGCACGGGATCGCGGTCTCGCTGACCGCGCCGGCGGCGTTCGGCTTCACCTTCGACGCCGACCCCGAGCGCCACCTGCGAGCCGCACGGCTGCTCGACCCCGGAGCGGCCGACGGGCCGGACGCGCTCCCGACGGTCCTGAAGGCGCTGATGCGTGACATCGGGATCCCCAACGGACTCGCCGAGGTCGGCTACGGCGCGGCGGACGTCGACGACCTGGTCGCCGGCGCCGTCCAGCAGCAGCGGCTGCTCGCCACGGCGCCGAGGACCCCTACGGAGCACGACCTCGCGCAGATCATCAGGGACTCGCTCACACTCTGGTGACCCGCGCCGGGGCGCCCCGCCCCGGATGGGAGAATGCGAGGGTGCGGACCGCCTTCCTTCTCATCACCGCGGTCTACGCAGTGCTGGTGGTGATCGCGGCCTCCCGGCTCCCCGACCGGGTCCCGCTCCACTTCGGTCTGCGAGGCACGGCCGACCAGTGGGGCTCCCGGTCCGAGGCGTTGGTGGCCTTCACGCTCGTGGGCGGCGGGGTCGCCGTCCTGATGGGCGGCCTCACGACGATCATGTCCCGCGTGCCGCTGCGGTCGACCTGGGTCAACCTGCCGCACCAGGACTGGTGGACCGCGACCCCCGAGCGGGAGGCGCGGGCCCGTGAGCGGCTGGTGAGCGACGGCTACCTGATCGGCGCCGCGACGATGGCGGTGCTGTGCCTGGCGCTCGTCCTGACCCTGGTCGCCGCCCTCGGCGACGAGGGCGGTCTTCCCGGTGGCGGGTGGCTGATCGGCGGGGCCGTGCTGGCGCTCGCCGCGCTGGCGATCCGGCTCGCCTTCCACTACCGGCCCGAGGACGACTCATGAGTGCACCCGACCTCTCCCGTGATCTCGCTGCCGCCCTGCGTCGACGCGGTGTCTCGGACGTCGACGACTCGACGCTGACCCGAGCGCTCTACTCCTCCGACGCCTCGCTCTATCGCGTCGTGCCGCAGGTGGTCGTCCGCCCGCAGCATGCTGACGAGCTGCTCGCGGTCCTGGACGTCTCGGCCGAGACCGGGGCGCCGGTCACGATGCGTGGCGCGGGCACGTCGATCGCCGGCAACGCCGTCGGCACCGGCATCGTCGTGGACACGCTGCGACACCTGAACAAGATCGTCGCGATCGACGCCGAGGCTCGCACCGCCGTGGTCCAGCCGGGGGTCGTGCACGCCGACCTGCAGCGTGCGGTCGCTCCGCTCGGCCTCCGTTTCGGCCCGGACCCGTCGACCCACACCCGCTGCACGATCGGCGGGATGATCGGCAACAACGCGTGCGGGTCGCGGGCGCTCGGCTACGGCCGCACCGTCGACAACGTGGTCGCGATGGACGTCGCCCACGGGCCGGGCGCGACCGATGTGGAGGCGCGCCTCGGCGCCCTGGTCGACCAGCACCTGGCCCACGTCCGCACCAGCTTCGGTCGCTTCTCGCGCCAGGTCAGCGGCTACGCGCTCGAGCACCTGCTGCCCGAGCACGGCCGGTCCCACGACCGCTTCCTGGTCGGGTCCGAGGGCACCCTGGCGCTGGTCCGCGAGGCGACCGTGCGCCTGGTCGAGGACACGGCAGAGCGGCACCTGGTGGTGCTCGGCTATCCGTCGATGATCGACGCGGCCGACGCCGTACCCGCCCTGCTGGCCGCCACCGACCGCCGGATGATCGCCTGCGAGGGGCTGGACGCGCGGATCGTCGACCTGGTGCGAGCCAAGGGCAACGCGGTCCCGGAGCTGCCGCGCGGCGCCGGCTGGCTCTTCGTCGAGGTCGTCGACCCTGACCTGGTCTCGAAGGTGGTGGCCGCGGGCGGCGCGCTCGCGCACCGGGTGGTCACCGGACCGGTGGAGGCCGCCGCCCTCTGGCGGATCCGCGAGGACGGGGCCGGGCTGGCCGCGCGCTCGCTGAGCCGACCGGCGTACTCCGGCTGGGAGGACGCCGCGGTCCCGCCGGAGCGGCTCGGGGCCTGGCTGCGCGACTTCGACGAGCTGCT
>JBAWHI010000571.1:0-1650 GCA_049593675.1 Nocardioides sp. | reverse complement strand
TCTCGATCCTGCCGTACGCGCACTACCTCGGGAAGCTCACGATGTACCTGCAGCAGCTCGACATGGAGAGCAACGGCAAGTCGGTCGACCGCGAGGGCAACCGGGTCGGGTGGCAGACCGGGCCGATCGCGTGGGGTCAACCAGGGACCAACGGCCAGCACGCCTACTACCAACTCATCCACCAGGGAACCAAGCTGGTGCCGTGTGACTTCATCGGCTTCTGCCAGCCGAACGTCGTCGTCGGTGACCACCACAACCTCCTGATGGCGAACTTCCTGGCGCAACCCGAGGCCTTGGCGTTCGGGAAGACCCGCGAGGAGGTCGAGGCCGCGGGCATCACGCCGGAGCAGGTCCCGCATCGGGTGTTCGAGGGCAACCACCCGACCAGCGTGGTGCTCATCCCGAAGCTCACGCCGCACAGCCTGGGCCAGCTCATCGCCACGTACGAGCACAAGGTGTTCACCCAGGGAGCGGTGTGGAACATCAACAGCTTCGACCAGTGGGGGGTCGAGCTCGGAAAGCAGCTCGCCACCGCCATCATCCCCGAGCTCGATGCCGCCGACGAACCCGACCTCGACCATGACTCGTCCACCACGACGCTGATCCGTCGCTACCGGCAAGGGGCTGCCGCGCAGCCGGCCGAGGATTGATCCCGATCGGGGACCGGTCGTCCAGCGGTACCGGCGGTCGCCACGGCAGGTCGGGGCGCACGATCCCGAGGCACGTGGGAGAATCGGCGGGGTTGGGTCACCGCTCGCACCGAAGGGGTCACCGTGAAGTATCTGGGCATCGACATCGGCGGAACCGGCGTCAAGGGCGCGGTCGTCGACACCAAGAAGGGTGTGTTCGTCACCGATCGTCTCCGCATCACCACGCCGCACCCGGCCACCCCGGATGCCGTGGCCGAGGTCGTCGGGAAGATCGCGAAGCACTTCGACTGGGATGGCCGGATCGGCTGCACGTTCCCGGGCGTCATCATGCACGGCACCTGCCACTCTGCCGCGAACCTGGACAAGCAGTGGATCGGCGTGGACGTGAGCGCGGTGCTGTCCGAGGCGACCGGCGGCCTCCACGTGACCGTCATGAACGACGCCGACGCGGCGGGCGTCGCCGAGCAGGCGTTCGGTTCGGCCAAGCACGCCGACGGGCTCGTCGTGTTGCTGACGCTCGGCACCGGCATCGGATGTGCGCTGCTGAACCGCGGGGTGCTCGTGCCGAACATGGAGCTCGGCCACCTGCCCCTCAACGGGATGGACGCGGAGCACTACGCCGCCGAGTCCGCCCGCGAACGCGAGGACCTCACGTGGGAAGCGTGGGCGGGTCGTCTGAGCGAGTACTTCCAGATGCTCGAGAACCTCGTGTGGCCGGATCTGTTCGTGCTCGGCGGGGGCGTGAGCAAGCACCCCGAACCCTGGATGCCGCTGATCCGTTGCCGGACCGAGGTCGTGCCGGCACGGTTGCGGAACAAGGCGGGGATCATCGGCGCGGCGCTCTACGCGCACCAGCTCCACAAGGCCGGCTGAGCGGCGGCGTCCCGTCGTCGACCGGCCCGATGCCGGTGATCGGGCGTCGCGACCGTCAGGGCCGGCTCGGGTCCACCGATCGGTCGCCGGCGCCGGTCGGAACCGTCGTGTTCGCCCCGTGGCCGGC
>JBAWHI010000570.1:0-3602 GCA_049593675.1 Nocardioides sp. | reverse complement strand
GTGCTGGCGTTGTCGACGACGAAGACCGCGTCCGGCTGCCGGGTGAGCGCGGCCAGCCCGTCGAGCATCCCGGCCAGCAGGTCGGCGCGGTTGTAGGTCACCACGACCACGGCGACCGTCTCGCGGGCGGTCATCCGAGATACCTCTCGTGGCCCGTGAAATCACCGCGCAGGGCTGCGAGGAAGCCCCGCAGGCTCAGCCGCAAGCGACCCGGCACCCGCCGGGTCAGCGTGTAGAACCAGCACGTCTTCACCCAGAACATCAGCACGTGCGGCCAGCCGCGGTAGTCCCTGAGGTTGACCGTGTTGTTGCGGGCCATGCAGTAGTGCTTGAGGTCGCTCGGGCTGTGGTTGTACGTCGTGCGCCCGAACATCATCGGCGTGCCGAGCTCGCCGACCGAGGGGTGGCGGACCCGCGCCGCCGCGACGGTCGCGATCCGGGCGCCGGCCTTCTCGGCGCGCAGCCGGTACTCGTGGTCGTCGCCCCAGATGAAGTAGTCCGCGCGCGGCAGCCCGATCCGCTCGACCAGGTCGCGCGTCACCAGGACGCCGTTGAACGGGATGACGATGCCGTCGATCCGGCCGGTGGGTGCCGCACGGTCGACGTCGGCGAGCCGGTGCACCACGCGGGTGCCCCCGGGGAGCCGGATCGGGAACACCAGCCGGTCCGGCTCGGCCTCGTCGACCACGAGCGGTCCCCAGAAGTCCAGTCCCGGCTCGGCGAGCAGGGTGGTGAGGCAGTCGAGGTCGGGCAGACCGTCGTCGTCCATCAACCAGGCCAGCTCGGCCCCGCGCTCCATCGCCCAGTCGAGGCCGTCGTGGAACCCGCCTGCACCGCCGCTGTTGACCCTCAGCGTGCGCGCGAGCACCTTCCCGCCGCGCTCGGCGAGCCACTCCCCCGTGCCGTCGGTCGACGCGTTGTCGACCACCAGCACCTCGTCGACCTCGGGCACCCGGTCGAGACGGTCGAGCAGGGTCCGCAACAGCTCGATCCGGTTGAAGGTGACCACCACCGCCACCACGCGCCGGTCCACGGCGGACGTGTCGCTCTGCTCGGTCACGGCGACCACCCTAGGGGGACGACTGGCGTCGGGTCCGGGCGGCGACCCGTCCGGGTCTCGACACGCGGGACACGACCTCGCGAGCTCGCTCGTGCCGCTCGCTCGACCACCACCGTCGAGTCCGCTGCCGCGCCCTCGCTAGCAGGCGCTGCCGAGGTCGTCGGACTCGTTGGCGGCGTAGCCCGTGCTGAGCGAGCCGATCGATCCCCCGGTGACCGAGGAGGGCTTGCGCTTCTTCGACTTCCCCGCGGACGCGGCGCCGCTCTCGGCCTGCTCGATGGCGTCGGCGACCTCGTCGCGGACCAGCTTGATGTCCGGGTCGGCCGTGTTGATCATCGGCGGCACCAGCGAGAGGGTCGAGATCTTCTGACCGCGTGCCTTGAGCGCGAGGGAGATGAAGGTGTCGACCTCCCCTGCCGGGATGCTGGTCGAGATCATCGCCGAGCTGGCCTCGGCGATCTTCTGGAAGTTGCGGACCGCTACCTGCGGGCTGACCTGCTGGAGCATGGCGCTCATCACGCACTTCTGCCGCGCCATCCGCGAGTAGTCGTCGGAGTCGTAGCGGGCGCGGGCGAACCACAGCGTCTCGAAGCCGTCGAGCTTCTGCACTCCGGGCTCGATGTGGGTGTAGAACGAGTCGTGCGGGAGCCCGACCGGGATCTGGGAGCGCACGTTGAGTGTGACGCCGCCGACCGCGTCGACGAGGTCCTTGAAGCCCTCGAGGTTCACCATCGCCCAGTAGTTGATGTCGAGCCCGGTGATGCCCTCGACGGCCATCACGGTCGCGTCCACCCCCGGGTGCTCCGCCCCGGGGAACAGCTCGGGGTTGTCCTCGGCCCAGGTGCTGACGCCGTTGAGGTAGTCGGCGTCGAAGCCGTCCGGGAACTGCTCGTGCATGACGGAGCCGCGCGCGAAGGGGAAGTTCTCCATGTTGCGCGGCAGCGAGATGAGGACCGTGCGACCGGTCTCGGCGTCGATGCTCGCGATCGTCATCGAGTCCGGTCGCAGACCCCATCGTCCGGCGCCGGAGTCGCCGCCGAGCAGCAGCACGTTGAAGCGACCGTCGTGGGCGTCGCTCACCTGACCGTCGCCGAACATGGTGAGGATGAACTGGCGCTGCACCCCGACCACATGGGCACCGAAGAGCAGCGTCCCCGCCACGGCGAGGCAGAGCACCCCGTTGACGCCGACCACCGCACGGCGGTGCGCCATCGACAACGTGAGGGGCTGGCCGATCCGCCAGGCGTCGAAGAAGAGCAGTGCCCAGCCCACGGCCAGGCCCATCAGCGCGAGCCGCAGCCAGAAGAGCGCGAAGGTGTCCGAGGCCAGCCAGAAGACGAATCCGTTGCGGAAGATCCCGATGACGAGCGTGGCCACGAGCGCGACCACGACCACGAACCAGGTGCGCAGCGCGATCCAGCCGACCCGGCGGTTGCCGGCGACGATCTGCGCCGACCCCGGGAGGACCAGCGTCATCAGCATCAGGGACATCGCCCTGCGGAAGCGCACCCGAGCGGCACGGTCGCCGGCGGTGAACCGTCGGACCTGACTGTCGAGCGACCCGGGGGAAGTGGCGGGTGGCATCGAGGGGCCTCTCTGCGCGGGGTGGAACGGGGGAAGAATGATGCTGACCGCCAGTATCACCAGTCACACCCGTCACAGGCGGTCGCGACGCGCCGAGAGAGCCTCACCGGCCGGGCAGGTACCGTCTGGCCCATGAACGACCGTCCTCGGCAGGATGGCGC
The DNA here is from genome assembly GCA_049593675.1 of Nocardioides sp. Lineage (GTDB taxonomy): Bacteria > Actinomycetota > Actinomycetes > Propionibacteriales > Nocardioidaceae > Nocardioides. The sequence continues at coordinate 797 of JBAWHI010000570.1, read as the reverse complement.
GCCCGAGGACGGCGCACCGGACTTCCACTGGCTCTACGGGCAGAAGGGTCGCGAGCCGCGTCCCGACGAGACCCGGATGATGCCGACCACGCCCCGCCCTGACGCCCCCTCGCGCAACGCCCCACGCACCCCGCCGGGCGGCGGCTCCCACCCCCCGAAGCCACCGCCGGTAGCGCCGCCCCCGGGGTCCTCGCCCGGGTCGCCGCCGCGTCGCCGCGGTCCGAAGTTCTGGTTCGGGGTCGCCGGCCTGCTGGTGCTGCTGTGGATCGTCTACCTGGTGGCGGTGCCGTTCTACGCGTGGACCGACGTCGAGAAGGTGGCCTTCGAGCCGAAGGGGGCCCGCCCCGACGACCAGCCCGGCACGACGTACCTCCTGGTCGGCAGCGACTCCCGCGCCGGCCTCTCGGCCGAGGAGCGCAAGCGGCTCGGCACCGGCAACGCGTCCGGGCAGCGCACCGACACGATCATGCTGCTGCACACCGGCGACGGCCCGAACCTGCTGATGTCGATCCCGCGGGACTCCCTCGTCGAGGTCCCGGGCTACGGCACCACGAAGATCAACGCGGCCTACGCCTTCGGCGGCCCGAAGCTGCTCACCAAGACCATCGAGGACACCACCGGCATCAAGGTCGACCAGTACGTCGAGATCGGTCTGGGCGGCCTGGCCGGTGTCGTGGACGCCGTCGGCGGCATCGAGATCTGCCCGACCCAGGCCATGAAGGACCCGCTGGCCAAGCTGGACATCAAGAAGGGCTGCCAGGAGGCGGACGGCGCGACCGCGCTGGGCTACGCCCGCT
>JBAWHI010000569.1:0-8081 GCA_049593675.1 Nocardioides sp. | reverse complement strand
CCAGGCCGAGCCACGACATGCCGCTGTCGCGCTTGAACTCGCGCGTCCGGCGCAGCGTCGGGCCCATCCGCCGGATCGCGCTGGTCTCCTCGAGCTCCTCGACCAGGTCGGTGCGCAGCATCCGGTGCGGCATGCCGTCCACCTTCGCGGTCACCACGGTGTCGGTCAGACCTTGCTCGAGGTAGAGCTGCTTGACGGCGTCGGGCACGGCCGAGTCGCGGGTCAGGAGGAAGCGGGTCCCCATCCCGATCCCGGCGGCGCCGTACGACAGGGCGGCCGCCAGGCCGCGACCGTCGAAGAAGCCGCCCGCGGCGACCACGGGGATGTCGACGGCGTCGAGGACCGTCGGCAGCAGCAGCGTGGTGGGGACCGGACCCGTGTGCCCGCCGCCCTCACCGCCCTGGACCATCACGGCGTCGGCGCCCCACGCCGCGACCTTCACCGCGTGCTTGGCGGCGCCGATGGAGGGCATCACGACGACCCCGTGCTCCTTGAGCCTCGCGATCAGCTCGGGCTTGGGGGCGAGGGCGAAGGAGGCCACCTTCACCCCGTGGTCGATGAGCAGCTGGCAGCGGTCCGGGGCGTCCGCCGCGTCGGCGCGCAGGTTGACGCCGAACGGCTCGTCGGTGCGGCGCTTCACCTCGAGGATCGCCTGCTCGAGCTCGTCGAAGCTCATCGTCGCGCTGGCCAGGATGCCGAGGCCGCCGGCGTTGGCGGTGCCGCTGACCAGGCGGGGACCGGAGACCCAGCCCATGCCGGTCTGCACCACGGGGTGCCGGACGCCGACCAGGTCGGTGAACGGCGTGCGGATCAGCTGGTCGATCATGCTGCGTCCTCGGGCCGGGGGACCTCCTTGAAGCGCAGCCCCTTCGGGTCGAGCACCTCCCGGATCACGATCAGCTCCTCGGCGGTGGGCAGCCGCGTCTCGGGCACGTCACCGGGCACGTCGAGCTCGAACCCGGTCGCCGCACGCACGTCGTCGACGCTCACCCCGGGGTGGACACTGAGCAACCGGACCGTGTCGTCCGGGCCGCGCACGTCGAAGACCCCCAGGTTGCTGATGATCCGGTGGATGTCGTTGTAGCGCGCAGCAGCCGCGCCGGCCGCCTTGGCCGACGCCGGACCGACACCGGAGACGATGTCGACGCGCTCGACGAAGACGCGCGGGGAGTGCTTGGGCACCCAGTACGACGTCCGGTTGTTGACCGTGTTGCCCGGCGCCCCGCGCGAGCCGAGCAGCTGACGCTTCGGCCGCTGCCAGTCACCGATGGCGGAGATGTTCTGGTTGCCGTGCCGGTCGACCTGGGTGGCGCCCATCATGACGTGCCGCTTGCCGTAGGCGACGACGTCGAAGACCCGACGGAACGGGATCCAGCCCTCGACCACGTCCGCCTTCGCGAACAAGGGGGGCACGCCCGCGAGGAGCAGCGACTCGCCGTCGGAGATCACCAGGTCCGGGTTGCTCGTCAGCTTGGCGAGCCGGACGCCCAGCATCGGCAGCATCCCCATCGGGCTGCCGAAGATCTCACCGTCGTCCTTGAACGCGTCCGCGATCGCCGCGGCGCACACATCGGCACGCTCGAACCCGGTCGACCCTGTCGAGTCACTCATGCCTGCTCCTTCGCGAACGTCGCGACCGCGTCCTGGTAGGACGCCTCGTCGCCGGCCAGGAACCGGTCGTGGAACGCGGACCAGTCCTCGTCGCTGCCGGAGGCGGCCGCGGCGTACGCCCGCTGGAACCTCTCGTCCCGCTCGTAGTCGGGCGTACAGGTGGTGAAGTGAGCGCCGTGGGGCGTCTCGACGACGCCGTCGACCATCATCCGGTTCACCAGCAGACGCTGGACCGGCGCGTCGATCGTCAGGCCGGCGGTGTCGACGATCTGCTCGCAGGAGACGAACGCACGATCGGCCGCCATGCAGAAGAGGTCGTCGAAGTACGGGTCCGGGCCGAGGTACGACGCGTTGCCGTGCCGGTCGGCGCGGTTGAGGTGTACCAGGGCGACGTCGAGGTTCAGCGCCGGCACGGCGACCAGCTCCTCGGCGTCGGCATAGGGGCTCGTCACGGTCTTGATCCACGGCTGGTTGACCAGCACGTCCGAGCCGAGCCCGGCGCGCATCGGGAGGAACGGCAGACGCTGGCTGGCGGCGAGGAGTCCGGTCTGGAACATGCCCTCGTCGAGCTCGACGAGCTCCGGGATGGTGCCCGCCTGCCGGGCCCTCGAGAAGTTGGGCTCGAGCGGGACCGTGTCGAGGCTGACGAACGCATAGACCAGCTTGCGGATCTTGCCGGCGCGGGCGAGCAGGCCGACGTCGGCGCCGCCCCAGCTCACGACCGTCAGGTCCTGGAGATCGCTGCGGAGGATCGCGCGCACGAGCGCCATCGGCTTGCGCCGTGGACCCCACCCACCGATCCCGACGGTCATCCCGTCCTTCAGCTCGCCGACGACCTCCTCGATGCTCATCTGCTTGTCGCGCGGTGCCTTGCTCATCGACCTGCCTCCTTCGACCCGGACTTGTCCGTGCCCGCGAACTCGTCGCGCAGCTCGTCGCTGACCCCGGCCAGGTTCAGCTCCATCGTGAACCCCTGCTCGAACCGGTAGCTCTTGTTGACGTCGACCGGGTCGATGCCGTTGAGGCACTCCTTGGCAGCGCGGATCACGCGGGTGTCGTGCGCCGCGATCTCGCCGGCGACCTGGAGCGCGGCGTCGTCGAGCCGGTCGCGGGGGACCACCTCGAGCACGCTGCCGAACTGGAGCAGGTCCTTGGCGGGAATGGTCCGGGCGGTGAAGTAGAGGGTGCGCATCATGTGCTGCGGCACCAGTCGCGCCATGTGGGTGGCCGCGCCGAGCGCCCCCTGCTTGACCTCGGGGACACCGAAGTAGGCGTCGTCGCTGGCCACGACGCAGTCCGCGTTGCCGACCAGACCGACGCCGCCGCCGAGGCAGAAGCCGTTGACGGCGGCGACCACCGGCACGGCGCACTCGTAGACGGCCTTGAACGCCGCGAAGCAGCCCTTGTTGGCGCCGATCAGCGCATCGAACCCGGAGCTGTTCTGCATCTCTTTGATGTCGACGCCCGCGTTGAAGCCGCGACCCTCGGCCCGCAGCACGACGACCTTGGTGTCCAGGTCGTCAGCGGCTGCGTCGAGCGCCGCCGCCACGTCGTACCAACCCTGGACGGTGAGGGCGTTCACCGGTGGCTGCTCCATCGTCACGACGCGAACGCCGTCGGACCGGAGCTCGGACGAGATGCCCATGCGGAGCCTTCCTTGTCTCAACCTAACGCTTGCTTGGTAGGCTACCAGCCATGGCGCTGGCAGTGGATCTCACCGGACGGGTCGCGCTCGTCACAGGCGGCACCCGCGGCATCGGGCTCGGGATCTCCCGCGCCCTGCTCGAGGCAGGCGCGAGCGTGGTGACCTGCTCGCGCTCCGACGTCGAGCCCGTGCCCGGCGCCGTCCACCGGGTCTGCGACGTGCGCGACCCCGAGGCGGTGCGCGACCTCGTCGACTCGCTCGACCGACTCGACATCCTCGTCAACAACGCGGGGGGAGCGCCCGCGACCGACGCCGCGACCGCCTCGCCCCGCTTCCACGACAAGATCGTCGGCCTCAACCTGCTGGCACCACTGCTCTGCGCCCAGGCGGCCAACGCGGTGATGCAACGTCAGGAGCGCGGTGGGGTGATCGTGAACATCTCGTCGGTCTCCGCCGACCGGCCGGCCCCGACCGTGGCGGCCTACGCCGCGGCGAAGGCCGGCCTCGACTCGCTCACCGGATCGCTCGCGATGGAGTGGGCGCCCCGGGTGCGGGTCAACTCGGTCGTCGTGGGGCTGTGCCGCACCGAGCAGACCGACGATCACTACGGGGACGACGCCTCGGTGGCCGCGATCGAGCAGACGATCCCCCTGGGCCGGATGGCCCGTCCCGAGGAGGTCGGCAACGTGGCGGCCTTCCTCGCCAGCGACCTGGCGTCCTACGTCTCCGGAGCGACGGTCGCGTGTCACGGCGGGGGAGAGACGCCCGCCTTCCTGTTGGTCCAGAAAGGACTGTGATGAGCAAGTTTCTCGAGGGTCGCGTCGCGATCGTCACCGGCGCCGGCCGCGGCATCGGCCGGGCCCACGCGCTCGAGCTGGCGCGACACGGCGCTGCCGTCGTGGTGAACGACTACGGCGTGTCCCTCGCCGGAGAGGGGACGGGGGAGACCCCCGCCGAGTCGGTGGTCGCGGAGATCGAGGCGTCGGGTGGGCGCGCTGCGGTCAACACCGCCGACGTCGCCGACTTCGAGCAGTCCGCTGCGATGGTGCAGCAGGCCATCGACACCTACGGCGGGCTCGACATCCTGGTCAACAACGCCGGCTTCGTCCGCGACCGGATGCTCGTCAACACAGCCGAGGACGAGTGGGACGCGGTGATCCGGGTGCATCTCAAGGGGCACTTCGCGATGTTGCGGCACGCCGGCGCCTACTGGCGCGCCGAGTCCAAGGCGGGCCGCCCGCGCGCGGCGCGCGTCATCAATACCTCGTCCGGCGCCGGCCTCCAGGGCTCGGTCGGGCAGGCGACGTACTCCGCCGCCAAGGCCGGCATCGCCGGTCTCACCCTGGTCGCCGCCCAGGAGCTGGGCCGCTACGGCGTGTGCGTGAACGCGATCGCGCCGGTCGCACGGACCCGGATGACCGAGGGGGCCTTCGACACCTCCGCGATGGCGCTGCCCGAGGACAACTCCCCGATCGTGGCGTGGCTGGCCTCCGAGGAGGCCGGGGACGTGACCGGACGGGTGATCGAGATCGACGGGTCGACGATCACCGTGGAGACCGGCTGGGCCCACGGCCCCGCCCGTGATCTCGGCCGCCGCTGGGAGGCCGTCGAGGTCGGCCCCGCCCTGCGCGACCTCCTCGCCGCCGCTCCTGACCCGGAGCCGGTCTACGGCGCCTGAGGTCGGTGGGCGCCGGCGGGGTGGGTGTGTCGGCCCGCGGCGAAGCCCCCAGGCCCGCGCCGCCTCAGATCCGCTCGATGACCGTCCCGGTCGCCATCGCGCCACCGGCACACATCGAGATCAGCGCGGTGGAGGCGTCGCGGCGCTCGAGCTCGTGCAGGGCGGTGGTGATCAGCCGGGTGCCGGTGGAGCCGACGGGGTGGCCCAGGGCGATGGCGCCGCCGTTCACGTTCACTCGGTCCAGGTCCACGGCGTGCTGGCCGGCCCAGGACAAGACGACCGACGCGAAGGCCTCGTTGACCTCGAACAGGTCGAAGTCGGAGATCGACATCCCCGTGCGGTCGAGCACCTTCTGGGTCGCCTCGATCGGGCCGTCGAGGTGGTAGTACGGGTCGGAGCCGACCAGGCAGTGCGTGACGATCCGGGCCCGCGGGGTCAGACCGAGCGCGGCCGCCCGGTCGGAGTCCATGATGAGTACGGCGGACGCGCCGTCGCTGATCTGCGAAGACGTGCCGGCGGTGTGCAGGCCGTCGGGCAGCACCGGCTTGAGCGCGGCGAGGCCCTCGAGCGTCGTGTCGCGCAGGCCCTGGTCGGTGTCGACGAGGCGAGTCTCGCCGGTGGGCCGGCCGTCCTCGCCGAGGACCGGTGCCTGGATCGCGGCGATCTCGCGCTTGAAACGCCCCTCGTCGACGGCGACGCGAGCCTTCTGCTGCGAGGAGAGGCCGAAGGTCTCCAGGTCGGCGCGGGTGAGGCCGCGGTTGCGAGCGATGCGATCGGCCGCCTCGAACTGGTTGGGCATGTCGATCGACCAGTCGCCGGGTCTCGGGTCGCCCGTGCCCTGCGGGACGTTCGCGCCGAGCGGGATCCGGGTCATGGCCTCGACGCCCGCGGCGATCCCGATGTCGATGCTGCCGGCGGTGATCATGTCGTTGACCAGGTGCGCGGCCTGCTGGCCCGAGCCGCACTGGGCGTCGACCATGGTGCCGGCGGTGTGCTGGGCCAGCCCGGCGTGCAGCCAGGCGCGGCGGACCATGCCGTTGGACTGCTCGCCGGCCTGGGTGACGCAGCCGGCGACCACCTGGTCGACCAGCGCCGAGTCGAGACCCGAGCGGGCGAGGACCTCGCGCATCGCGTGGCCGATGAGGACGGCGGGGTGCACACCGGCCAGCCAGCCCTTGCGCTTGCCGAGGGGAGTGCGGACGGCGTCGATGATGACGGGGGTACCCATGGGACAAAACTAGAACACGTTCTTATCGGGGACAACCTTCCGCTGCGTACCTTCGGTATGTAGTCTCTGTCACTAGAACGTGTTCCAGCAGCAGACCGAGAGGGAGCTCCCGTGACCGCATCCGATGTCCTGCCCGAGGGGTTCGACTTCACCGACCCGGACGTGAACCAGCAGGCGATCCCTCACGACGAGTTCCGCGCGGCGCGCGAGCACGCGGCGATCACCTGGATCGAGCAGGATCCGATCGCGCGCAGCGGCTTCGCGGAGGAGGCCGGGACCGGCTACTACGCCGTCACCCGGCACGCGGACCTGTCGGCGATCTCCAAGGACAGCAAGAACTGGTCGACCTACGAGAACGGCGCGATCATCCGGTTCCCGGACGAGACCGCTCGCGAGCAGATCGAGCTGCAGCGGGTCATCCTGATCAACCAGGACCCGCCGGAGCACACCACTACCCGGGGGATCATCTCGCGCGGTTTCACGCCCCGCTCGATCGCGGAGCTCGAGGAGACCATGACCTCACGGGCTCGGTCGATCGTCCAGGACGCGGTGGGCAAGGGGTCCGGCAACTTCGTCGAGGACGTCGCCGCCGAGCTGCCCCTGCAGGCGATCGCCGACCTGATCGGCGTCCCGCAGGAGGACCGGCACAAGCTCTTCGACTGGTCCAACCAGATGCTGGCCGGCGAGGACCCCGACTACGCCGGCAACAACGACATCGCGGCCGCCGAGATCCTGGGCTACGCGATGATGATGGCCGCGGACCGACAGGCCAACCCCCGCGACGACCTGATCACCAAGATGGTCAACGCCCACAAGGGCGAGCGCGGTCTGACCGACGACGAGTTCGGCTACTTCGTGATCCTGCTGGCCGTCGCCGGCAACGAGACCACCCGCAACGCGATCACGCACGGCATGAACGCGTTCTTCAACAACCCCGACCAGTGGGAGCTCTGGAAGCAGGAGCGTCCCGCGACCATGGTCGACGAGGTGGTCCGTTGGGGGACACCGGTCAGCTCCTTCCAGCGCACCGCGCTCCACGACGTCGAGGTCAACGGCCACCTGTTCAAGAAGGGTGAGCGAGCGGCGCTGTTCTACGCCAGCGCGAACTTCGACGAGACGGTCTTCGAGGACCCCTTCACCTTCAACATCCTGCGAGACCCCAACCCGCACGTCGGGTTCGGTGGCCACGGCGCGCACTACTGCCTCGGCGCGAACCTCGCTCGCCAGGAGATCCGGGTGATCTTCGAGGCGCTGGCCGACCACGCTCCCGACATCAGCAAGCTGGCCGAGCCGGTGCGCCTGCGGCACTCCTGGATCAACGGCATCAAGGAGATGCAGGTCGCGTACTCCTGAGCCGGCTCAGTCGCGGGCGGTGAGGACCAGCGGGCCGTCGGCGGTGATGGCGACCGTGTGCTCCATGTGAGCACCCCGTGAGCCGTCCGCGCTGCGCAGCGTCCAGCCGTCGGGGTCGGTGAAGATCTCGTCGGTCGTGTGCAGGAACCACGGTTCGAGGGCGATCACCAGGCCGGGCCGCAGCTTGAGCCCGCGACCGGCCCTGCCGTCGTTGGCCACGTGCGGGTCGCCGTGCATCGTCCGGCCGACCCCGTGGCCGCCGAACTGCAGGTTGATCCCGAGCCCGGCTGCCCGGGCGACGTCGCCGATCGCCGCGGAGATGTCGCCGAGCCGGTTGCCCGGGCGGGCCTGCGCGATCGCGGCGTCCAGCGCTCGCCCGGTGAGCTCGATCAGGTCGAGGTCCTCCTGGCGAGGCGTGCCGACGACGACGCTGAGCGCGGAGTCGGCGACCCAGCCGTCGACGCTCGCAGCGAAGTCGACGCTGAGCAGGTCGCCGTCGAGCAGCGTGTAGTCGTGAGGGAGCCCGTGCAGGACGGCGTCGTTGACCGAGGTGCAGAGCACCTTGC
>JBAWHI010000568.1:0-6790 GCA_049593675.1 Nocardioides sp. | reverse complement strand
GCAGCGGGGGAGTACGCCGAGCTCCTGCGCGCCATGGTGCTCGCCCACAAGGAGCGCCGGGTGCTGGCGCTCGCCGCCCCGCTCGGGCGGGTGCTCGCCGCCACGGTCGGTGCGACCGGGGTCGGCGACCCGGTGGTCCTCGTCCCGGTGCCCTCTCGCCCGGCGACGGTCCGCGCCCGCGGCCACGACCCGACGGCGACGATGACGCAGGCGGCCGCCTCGATCCTGCGCAGCGGTGGACGAGACGTGCTCGGCGTTCCGCTGCTGCGGACCCGATCGGGCCTGCTGGACCAGGCCGGGCTGGACGCCGGCGAGCGAGCGGCGAACCTGGCCGGGTCGCTGCACTGCCCGGCACGCGCCCTGCGTCGTCTGGCGATCCGGCGTCCGCACGCCCGGGTGGTGGTGTGCGACGACGTCGTCACCACCGGGGCGACGGCCCGGGAGGCGCAGCGCGCGTTGGAGGCGGTGGGCCTCCCGGTGGCCGCGATCGCCGCCGTGGCCGCCACGCGCCGGAGGTGGGGTCCGGTCCCGGGACCTCCGGCTCTTTCGTCCTCACCACCCAGGGACTAACGTCTGTGCATGGAGTCCGCCCGGGTCCGTGGTTGCGTCGTCGAGGCGCCCCGGCAAGCCCGGGCACCACGTCGGCAAGCCGATGCCAGTCGCAGGCGAAACGGTCCACGTAAGGCGCGTCCCGCCGGTCTCCGGTGGGGCCGCCGATCACGGTGCGGCTTAGTCGTAAGTCCTGCCCCGTCCTCGTCGTCAGATGCGACGCGCGCCGGGAGAAGGCCAGTAGTGGCAGAGAAGCTGCGGAAGCCTCAGCAGGCGATTGTGGGGTCGAAGACCAGGTCGGCCGGGCGGGCTCCTCTGTCTGCGATCGCGTGCGGGCAGCAGCAACCAACTGGATAACGGGAGGTTCACATGGAAGTTGTGGTCACAGGTCGTCACTGCGAGCTGTCGGAGCGCTACCGAAGTCACGTCGAGGAGAAGCTGGCGAAGCTCGAGAAGCATGATCACCGAATCATCCGGGTCAACGTCGAGGTGGAGTGCGCGAAGAACCCGCGTCAGGCCGACCGCGCCGTGCGCGTCGAGCTCACTGCGCTCTCGAAGGGGCCGGTGATCCGAGCCGAGGCTGCTGCTGCGGACAAGATGGCCGCTCTGGACCTGGCCGTCGACAAGATGGCCGCGCAGATGCGCCGGGCGGCGGATCGACGCCGGGTGCACCACGGCCGCCACGCGCCGGTGTCCGTGGGGGAGGCGCTCGCGAGCACGGCCCGCGAGGTCGCCGCCGACGCGGAGCCTCAGGTGACCACTCACGACCGCCAGGTCGGACCGATCGACGTGACGGGCGACGGGCCGCTCGTCGTACGCGAGAAGTCCCACCCGGCCAGTCCGATGACCCTCGATCAGGCCCTCTACGAGATGGAGCTGGTCGGCCACGACTTCTACCTGTTCGTGGACAAGGAGAACGAGCGCCCGTCGGTGGTCTACCGCCGGCGCGGCTACGACTACGGCGTGATCTCGCTCGAGGTGGGCTCGGAGACCTGAGCCTCCACCACTCCGCCTCGACGGGCGGGTTGGCCCACCCGGGCCACCCCGCCCTTCGGTTTCCCGGCCCGCACAGGCGCCAGAGACCCCCCGGACGTGCCATGATCGTCTCGTGCCCGAGCAGACCCGTGACCTCGCCGACGAGCCGATCCGCGTGCTCGTCGTCGACGACCAGGAGCTCTTCCGACGTGGGCTGACCATGCTGCTCGCCGTCGAGGCCGGTGTGGAGGTCGTCGGCGAGGCCGGCGACGGGGTCGAGGGCACGACGCTCGCCGCGACCGCTGCTCCTGACGTGGTCCTCCTCGACATCCGGATGCCGAAGCGCTCCGGCATCGAGGCGTGCCGGGCCATCAAGGAGGCCGTCCCGACCACCAAGATCATCATGCTGACGGTCTCCGACGAGGAGGCCGACCTCTACGAGGCGGTCAAGAGCGGGGCGTCGGGCTACCTCCTCAAGGACTCCTCGATCGAGGAGGTCGCGCAGGCGGTCCGGGTGGTCGCCGACGGCCAGTCCCTCATCAGCCCGTCGATGGCGGTCAAGCTGATCGACGAGTTCAAGCAGATGTCGCGACCCGAGCGCGAGCACGTCCCCGGGCTGCGGCTCACCGAGCGCGAGCTCGAGGTGCTCCGCCTGGTGGCCAAGGGCATGAACAACCGCGAGATCGCCAAAGAGCTCTACATCAGCGAGAACACCGTCAAGAACCACGTGCGCAACATCCTCGAGAAGCTCCAGCTGCACTCCCGGATGGAGGCCGTGATGTACGCGGTCAAGGAGAAGCTGCTTGACCTTCCGTAGCGGCGCAGCCGCTGCGGAAGATCATCGGTGGTCGAGCGAGCGGCACGGCTGAGCCTGCGAGGCCGTGACCCGCGTGTCGAGACCCGGTGGGTCCGAGTAGCGCCTCGACCTCTGTCGGCGGCCCGTGGTTGGGTCGTCCTGTGGTCGAGTCACTCTCCAACGCCCAGGCGCGCCGGATCGCCCTGGCGGCCCAGGGGTTCCTCGACAAGCCGCACGCGGTGCCGACGATGCGGACCCTCCAGCGGACCGTGCAGCGCACCGGGGTGCTCCAGGTCGACTCCGTCAATGTGCTGCAGCGCGCCCACTACATGCCCCTCTACGCGCGGATGGGCGCCTACGACGTCGACCTGCTGCGGCGGGCCAGCGAGCGACGGCCGCGCCGGCTGGTGGAGTACTGGGCCCACGTCCAGGCGCTGATGCCGGTGGAGCTGTGGCCGGTGATGAGCCATCGGATGGCCGGCTTTCGGGCCAAGCGGGGCAAGTGGGGGATCGTCGACGACGAGGAGCTCGAGCAGCAGCTGCTCGTCGAGATCGCCGAGCGCGGAGCGTCCACGGCCCGCGACCTCGACGACGGACTACCCCGCGCGAAGCAGCACTGGGGCTGGAACTGGTCCGAGACCCGCAAGATGCTCGACTACCTCTTCGCGTGCGGCGCGGTCGCCATCGCCGGGCGCAACAGCCAGTTCGAGATCCGCTACGACCTGCCCGAGCGGGTGTTGCCGGCCGAGGTCCTGGCACTGCCCACGCCATCGCGCGACGACGCCGACCGCGAGCTGGTACGCCGCGCGGCGCGCTCGCACGGCGTCGCGACCGTGCAGGACCTGCGCGACTACTACCGGATGTCGGTGGCCGACACCGCTCGGGCCGTGGCCGAGCTGGTCGAGGAGGGTGAGCTGCTGCCGGTCCAGGTCGAGGGCTGGGCCCGCCCGGCCTACCTGCATTGCGACGCCCGGCTGCCGCGCAGGGTGCAGGCCCGCACGCTGCTCAGCCCGTTCGATCCGGTGGTCTGGGAGCGAGCGCGCACCGAGGCGCTGTTCGACTTCCGCTACCGCATCGAGATCTACGTGCCGGCCGAGAAGCGGGTGCACGGCTACTACGTGCTGCCCTTCCTGCTGGGAGACCGGATCGTCGCCCGGGTCGACCTCAAGGCCGACCGCCTCTTCGACGGCGGTGCCGGGCGGCTGGTCGTGAAGGCGGCCTACGCCGAGCCCGCAGCGCCCGACGACCTGGCGTCCGAGCTCGCGGTGGAGCTCTCGCGCCTCGCCGGCTGGCTCGGCCTCGACTCCGTGGTCGTCGAGCCCCGAGGAGACCTCGCGGCCCGGCTCGCGGCGCTCGTTTAGCGGGCCCCGACACCGCCTGGGTAGAGTGGCGGAGGCCATCTCCACCCACTCAGGAAGTCACACTCACGTGCCTGCCATTCTCGACAAGCTCCTCCGCATCGGCGAGGGCAAGATCCTGCGCCAGCTCGAGGCGATCTCGCAGGCGGTCAACGCCATCGAGGACGACTTCGTCGCGATGAGCGACACCGAGCTCCAGGGGATGACGGCCGAGTTCAAGGAGCGGCTCGCCAACGGCGAGACCCTCGACGACCTCATGCCGGAGGCCTTCGCGACCGTGCGCGAGGCGTCGCGCCGCGTGCTGGGCATGCGGCCCTTCGACGTCCAGGTCATGGGCGGCGCAGCGCTGCACCTCGGCAACATCGCGGAGATGAAGACCGGTGAGGGCAAGACCCTCGTCGCCGTGCTGCCGTCGTACCTCAACGCGCTCTCCGAGGGCGGCGTCCACGTCGTCACCGTCAACGACTACCTGGCCAAGTACCAGTCCGAGATGATGGGGCGAGTCCACCACTTCCTCGGCCTGACGGTCGGCGTGATCCTGCCCGACATGCGCCCCGACGAGCGGCGCCGGCAGTACGGCTGTGACGTCACCTACGGCACCAACAACGAGCTGGGCTTCGACTACCTCCGCGACAACATGGCGGGCTCGATCGAGGAGTGCGTCCAGCGCGGCCACAACTTCGCGGTCGTCGACGAGGTCGACTCCATCCTCATCGACGAGGCGCGCACCCCGCTGATCATCAGCGGACCGACCCAGGACGAGGTGAGCTGGTACGGCGAGTTCGCCAAGATCGCGCGGACCCTCGACCGCGACGTCGACTACGAGGTCGACGAGAAGAAGCGCACCATCTCGATGCTCGAGCCCGGCATCACCAAGGTCGAGGACCACCTGGGCATCGACAACCTGTACGACTCGGTGAACACCCCGCTGATCTCGTTCATGCACAACTCCGTCAAGGCCAAGGAGCTGTTCCGCAACGACAAGGAGTACGTCGTCATCAACGGCGAGGTGCTCATCGTCGACGAGCACACGGGCCGGATGCTCGCGGGGCGCCGCTACAACGACGGACTGCACCAGGCGATCGAGGCGAAGGAGGGCGTGGAGGTCCGCGAGGAGTACCAGACCCTCGCCACGATCACGCTCCAGAACTACTTCCGGCTCTACGACAAGCTCTCGGGCATGACCGGTACGGCCATGACCGAGGCCTCGGAGTTCGACAAGATCTACGAGCTCGGCGTGGTCCCGATCCCGACCAACAAGCCGATGGCCCGCGTCGACCAGGCCGACCTCGTCTACCGCACCGAGGAGGCCAAGTACGACGCCGTCGTCCAGGACATCGCCGAGCGGCACGAGAACGGCCAGCCGGTGCTGGTCGGCACCGTGTCGGTCGAGAAGTCCGAGCACCTCTCCGGCAAGCTGAGGAAGCGCGGCATCCCGCACAGCGTCCTCAACGCCAAGGTGCACGCCGACGAGGCGAAGATCGTCGCGCTCGCCGGCCACAAGGGTGCCGTCACGGTGGCGACCAACATGGCCGGTCGAGGCACCGACATCATGCTCGGTGGCTCCACCGAGTTCCTGGCCGACCTCGAGCTGCGCAAGAAGGGCATCGAGCCCTCCGGCGAGACCGCCGAGCAGTACGACGCCGAGTGGCCGGGCACGCTCGAGCGGATCAAGGCCCAGGTCGCGAGCGAGCACGACGAGGTCAAGGCGGCCGGCGGCCTCTACGTCGTCGGCACCGAGCGTCACGAGTCGCGTCGTATCGACAACCAGCTGCGTGGTCGCTCCGGCCGTCAGGGTGACCCGGGCGAGTCGCGGTTCTACCTGTCGCTGCAGGACGAGCTGATGCGGCTGTTCAAGTCGGACTGGGTGGACCGGGTGCTCCAGGTCCTCAAGATCCCGGACGACGTCCCGATCGAGAACAAGCGCGTCACGAACGCGATCGCGAACGCGCAGGGACAGGTCGAGTCGCAGAACTTCGAGTCCCGCAAGAACGTCCTCAAGTACGACGACGTGATGGACCGCCAGCGCAAGGTGATCTACGCCGAGCGCCGCGAGGTCCTCGAGGGCAAGGACCTCAAGGACCAGATCGCCGGGTTCCTCGACGACACCGTGACGGGCTACGTCCGCGGTGCGACCGAGAACTTCGCGGAGGAGTGGGACCTCGAGTCGCTGTGGTCCGCCCTGCGTCAGATCTACCCGGTCGGCCTCGACCACGACGTGCTCGTCAAGGAGGCCGGAGGCCTGGCCAACCTGGATCGCGACGAGCTGATCGAAGCGCTCCAGAAGGACGCCCAGGAGGCCTATGCCCGCCGTGAGGGCGAGGTCGGCGAGGTCGTCATGCGCGAGCTCGAGCGTCGCGTCGTGCTGTCGGTCCTGGACCGCAAGTGGCGTGAGCACCTCTACGAGATGGACTACCTCCGCGAGGGCATCTATCTGCGGGCCTACTCGCAGCGCGACCCGCTGGTCGAGTACCAGCGCGAGGGCTTCGACATGTTCGCCGCGATGATGGACGGCATCAAGGAGGAGTCGGTCGGCTTCCTGTTCAACCTCGACGTCCAGGTCGAGGTCGAGGAGGAGGACGTCGAGGAGGAAGAGGTCGCCGAGCCGATGCGGCAGGCCGTCCCCTCCGGCGAGCACTCCCGCGAGGCGCCGTTGATCCGGGCCAAGGGTCTGGAGCGGCCCAACAAGCCGCAGAACCTGTCCTACTCGGCTCCGAGCGAGGACGGCGAGGCGGAGGTCCACGCGGCTGCCGAGGAGAAGGACGAGTTCGCCGGCACCGGTCGCAACGACAAGTGCCCGTGCGGGTCCGGCAAGAAGTACAAGCAGTGCCACGGCCGTCCGGGCGGGCCGACCGGCCTGACCGCGCGGATCTCCTAGCCGTCGGCCCCCTCCGGGGGTCGAGCGCGCCGCCGGCGGTCGAGCGCGCCGCCGGTGGTCGAGCGCCGACGGTGGTCGAGCTTGTCGAGACCCCCGCAGCTCCGCAGGGCGGTGACCCCGTCAGGGCGTCGCGATCAGGCGAACTCGAGGGCCGTGCAGCACCACCGTTGGTCCGGCGTGCGCTCGAACCGGGCGGCGACGGCGCGGGAGCGCTCGCCGTACCGGACGTGCGCA
>JBAWHI010000567.1:0-6028 GCA_049593675.1 Nocardioides sp. | reverse complement strand
GGGGTGCACGCCTTCGGTCGAGAAGACGCGCTCGATGCGCACGCCCGACTGCTTGTGCGAGCCCTGTGCGGTGCCGGTGTTCACCGTCTCGGTCATGGTTCTCCCTTGATCCCTCGTGTGTTGATCTTCAAAAAGATGACCCAGGTCGTGCAGTCACCGAAGTTGGTACGCCCGGCACGCAGCTTCCCCACTACGTGCCGGGCAGTCTGTGGTCAGCCCGTCTCGACGAGGACCGCTTCTGCGGTCTCCGGCGGGCTTGGTACGGCGCGCTCGGCGCGCAACATCGCGATCTCGTCCTCGAAGTCGTCGGCCGACTCGAAGGCGCGGTACACCGATGCGAAGCGGAGGTAGGCGACCTCGTCGAGGAGGCGCAGCGGGCCGAGGATCGCGAGGCCGACCTCGTGGGCCGGGATCTCGGCGGCACCGGCGAGCCGGAGCGCGTCCTCGACCTCCTGGCCGAGGCAGGCCAGCTGGTCCTCGGTGACCGGGCGGCCCTTGCACGCCTTGCGGACGCCCGAGATCGCCTTGTCGCGCCGGAAGGGCTCGCTCGCACCGGAGCGCTTCAGCACGGTCAGCTGCATCATCTCGACGGTCGTGAACCGTCGCTCACAGGCCGAGCAGGTCCGCCGGCGGCGGATCGAGCCGCCGTCGTCGGCGACCCTCGAGTCGAGCACCCGAGTGTCGATGTTGCGGCAGTACGGACAGTGCATCTCGGAGCCCTCCTCTCAGCCTGGATCTGGGTCGATCTCCCGGCACCACCTGTGGATATCGGGAGCCCTACTGTGGACAACTAGCAGACGACTGTGGGATTCCACCACCTGCGCTGTGCACTAGATGTGGATAACTACACCCTTGTAAGTACTAGATGTTGGGGTAACCGTACGCCCGGACTCAGGGGCGCGCAAGCGGTGCCGGAGAAGTTCCTCAGGTGGATCCCACCCGTGCGGCAAAGCCGCAGGTCAGCGGCGTGCGACCGGCCCCAGATCGGCTTCGGACAGGGCGTGTCGCTCAGGCCGGGCCACGGCGCCGCGAGGCCCTCGGTCCGGCCACGAACTGTTCACCCCGTGGGGTGGTTTAACCCTTGACGACAACCGGGCAAGAGACGGCTGGCAGGCCCGAGCACGGGTCGCCGCCCCCGCCGCAGAGAGAGGCTCCACCGTGACTGCAGCAGCCGTACTCCACGATGCACACCAGACCCGTTCCGAGATCACCGCGTGCCTCTTCGCGGACCGCGAGAACGCCAGCGACACCCAGCGCGCCGGCATCGACGACGAGCTGGTCCGCTTGAACATGCCGCTCGCCCGTGATCTGTCGCGGCGATTCCGCAACCGCGGCATCGCCGACGACGACCTCGAGCAGGTCGCGTACGTCGGCCTGGTCAAGGCCGTCAAGGGCTTCCGGGCCGACCGCGGCCACGAGTTCGTCAGCTTCGCCGTGCCCACGATCCGCGGGGAGATCCGCCGACACTTCCGCGACCTGGGCTGGTCGGTGCGTCCGCCGCGATCCATCCAGGAGACCCAGCAGAAGATCGCCGGGTGCGAGGCCGACCTCTACCAGCGCCTGGGGCGCGCCCCCCGGCCCTCCGAGATCGCCGCGCACCTCGAGCTGCCCCTGGAACAGGTCGTCGACGCGCTCGGCGCCCAGGGCTGCTTCGCCCCCGCCTCGCTGGACGCCCCCGGCCTGGGCGAGGACGACGAGACGACCGGCCAGCGCATCGGCGAGACCGACGCCGGCTTCGAGGTGGCCGAGGCACGCGCCATGCTCGCCCCGCTGCTCTCGCGACTCTCGCGTCGCGAGCGGCTGATCGTCGAGATGCGGTTCTTCCGCGGCTGCACCCAGGCCGAGATCGGCCGCGAGATCGGCGTCAGCCAGATGCACGTCTCCCGCCTGCTCACCCGCCTGGTCGGTCGACTGCGCGAGGAGCTCACGGTCGCGGCCTGAGCCGCGGGGGCTCCCGCGCAGCTAGGCAGCGGAGCCGACCTCCAGGGCGAACCACGAGAGGGTGCCGTCCTCGTGGTGCTCCGCGCCCCACCGGTCGGCCAACGCGTCCACGAGCTGGAGCCCGCGCCCGAAGACCCGCAGCGGATCGTCCTCGTCGAGGAGGTCCACCTCGGCTCCCGCTCCGTGGTCGCGCACCTCGACCCGGAGCACGCCGGCCTCGAGTCCGACCGTGACCAGCGAGCCGGTCCCGGCGTGGATCACGGCGTTCGTCACCAGCTCGGACAGACACAGCTCGGCCGTGTCGAGGGCGTCCCCGTCGACCTCCCAGGCGACCAGGAGCCGACGCAGGAAGCCCCGCGCCCGGCCGACGGCCCGCGGGTCGTCGTCGAGCCAGAGCGTCGCCCGGTGCGGCATGGACGAGTCAGAGGCGGGCGCGGCGGCACGCCGCTTGGCCGAGCGCACCCGGCGAACCGACTCCGAGATCCGCAGCGCCAGCCGCCCGAGCACCGCGCGCTGGGTGTCGTCGAAGCACTGCTCGGTGTCGAAGAAGACGATCACGGCGCCGACCGCCTGACCCGCGCCCGGCAGCGGAAGCGCCGCGAGGGCCCGCGTGCCCTCGGCCTCCTGCCGCTCGACCACGCCCCGGAAGCGCTCACGCAGGTCGTCGAGATCCCCGAACAACGGGGCGCCGGTGCGCACAGCGGCCGTCAGCGGTACGTCGTCGTAGGCGTCGATGTGACACCAGGCATCACCGTCGCTGGCCCGGAAGCGCAGCCGCCGGCCGCCGCCCTCCACGAGCGCGATCGCCGCCCGCCGGACGCCCGGGAGGCCGGTCAGCTCTCCGAGCGCGGCACTTGCGACGGAGTCCACCTCGCCGACCACACCCCAAGGCTAAGCGAGAACTTCCCTCATCGGGGATGATGTCGACGTGGCGGGATCATCGGAGGGGAAGCGCGCTGGCTCGCGCCGTGGACCTCGCGCGAAACGACGTTTCCAGCCGGCGCTGCTGCTCCTGGCGCTCGGCATCACCGGCTGCGTGATCGCCTGGGGCTACCTGGTGTACGCCGCGATCGAGTTCGGCTCCACCGCCCGCGGTGGCGAGTCCTCGGCCTGGTGGCTGCTCGCGCTGGCGGCCCTCGGTGCGGTCGCCTGCCTGTTCGTCGGCCTGATGCTCCTCGCCCGCGCCGCCCGTCGACTCGGCCTCACCAACCCTCCGGCGCCGCGGCCCGCGATCGAGGACGCCGCACCGCCGCAACCACGTCCGATCGGTGGGCGGCGCGCCTCGCGCTAGCCCCGGGACGCCGCGAGGGGCGGGACCTTGCGACCCCGCCCCTCGCCTTCCCCGGTGTTCGCCGATCGGGGTCGAAGCGACCGGCGAAGTCTGTGTGTCGCGTCTCGACTAGCGCCGAGACGCCCGCCTCAGTCGGCGATCGGCACGATCAGTCGCTGACCGGCCACGACCATGCCGGACTCCAGTGCGTTGAGCCGCTCGATCCGCTCGATCATCGCGCGCACGTCACCGTCGGCGGAGAGGCCCGAGGCGATGTCCCACAGGGTGTCGCCCGTGGCGACGAGCACGACCCGGGTGGGCTCGGGGGTGCCGGGCTCGTCGGTCGCGACCGAGCCCGAGGCGAGCAGGAGTCCGACGGCGAGCACCGCCACCAGGGCGATGGCCAGCACCGCGAGCCGGCCCCGTCGGGTCAGGCGCACGGCGCCGTGCGTCCGGACCTCGCGGGTCGGGGCGGCGATCGGGTCGAGGGTCATCGTGCTCATGGCGGGCTCCTGGGGAAGTAGGTGGCCGGTCGGTTCGTCGAGACAAGTTCTAGAGGAGGCCACCGACAGACCCCTGGGAGCCGCCCGGACCAACCTCTCGATCAGACGTTCGATCGAACATGTGTACGACGGTAGAGCACCTGTTCGAACGATGCAAGGAGCGACACGAACCTCTGTTCGAACTCCTCCGGCGCCCGATGGGGGCGACACGCCGTTCGAACAGATGTTTGAAGTCGACCGTCTCCGGGGGCTACCGTGCGGGTCATGGCCACCCCGAAGAAGCCGGACCCGTCGAAGACCGCCCCCCGGGTCGCGGAGCTCCCCGACGGTCCCCCCGACGCCAGTGGGCTCACCCCGCGTCAGCAGCGCGTGCTGGCCCACATCAAGGACTCCATCGAGAAGCGCGGCTACCCGCCGTCGATGCGCGAGATCGGCGAGGCGGTCGGCCTGACCAGCTCCTCCAGCGTGGCCCACCAGCTGAAGGTGCTCGAGGAGAAGGGCTTCCTCAAGCGCGACCCCAACCGGCCACGGGCACTCGAGGTCTTCCTGCCCGAGGTGATGGCGGCCCGGCGGTCGATGTCCGCCGGCGAGGAGTCGGCCTTCGACGAGACCGGTGTCGGCGACGCGCTGCCGGCGGCGGCCTACGTCCCGATGGTCGGCCGCATCGCGGCCGGCGGTCCGATCCTCGCCGAGGAGCGGGTCGAGGACGTCTTCCCGCTGCCGAAGCAGCTCGTCGGCGATGGTCAGCTGTTCCTGCTCGAGGTCAGCGGCGACTCCATGGTCGAGGCGGCCATCTGCAACGGCGACTACGTGGTCATCCGCCAGCAGCCGACGGCGGAGAACGGCGAGATCGTGGCGGCGATGATCGACGGCGAGGCAACGGTCAAGACCTTCCAGCGCAAGGACGGAAATGTGTGGCTGCTGCCGCACAACTCGGCCTACGATCCGATCGACGGCAACCAGGCCACGATCCTCGGTAAGGTGACGGCAGTGCTGCGTCGGGTCTGACGAATCCCGCACCCTGCGGGGATTACCTGAGCAGGCCCTGATGTTGATTCGGGGGATTCCCGGATGCCTCAGGGAGGGCGCATGGAGAACGCTGGTGCAGTGTCCTCAGCGCCTGCCCTCGCCCCCGCCACGACTCCGAGCCCGACCATGCCGGGCTGGCTGCGAGCCGGGTTCGAGGTGCTCCTCGTGCTCGCCCTGTGGGTGGTCTACAGCCTGGCCCGGCTGCTCGCCGACACCGACATGGGTCCGGCGGTCGACCGGGCCCACGAGCTGCTCCAGTTCGAGCAGGGGCTCGGGATCCACTGGGAGGTCCCGCTCAACCAGCTGTTCTCCGACTACCAGGTGATCGGGCTCGCCGGCAGCTACTGGTACGCCAGCCTCCACTACGTGGTCACCGTCGCCGTGCTGGTCTGGCTCTGGCGACTCGGTGCCGACCGCTACGGCCCGGCCCGTCGCGCCCTGGTGATCGGCACGCTGATCGGACTGGCCTGCTACATCTCGCTGCCGACCGCTCCCCCGCGCTTCATCAGCGGGTACGTCGACGTGCTCAAGCTGCACGCCGCGGACGGCTGGTGGGGTGCGGATGCCTCCGCCCCCCGTGGGCTCGGCGGCCTGACCAACGAGCTCGCGGCGTTCCCCTCGCTGCACGCCGGGTGGGCCCTGTGGGTCGCCCTCGCCCTCCAGCTCTACGCGACCCGGCACTGGGTGCGGGTCCTCGGATGGGTCTACGCGGTCGGCACGACGGTCGTGATCGTCGGCACCGGCAACCACTGGGTGGTCGACGCCGTGGCCGGCTGGCTGGCGATCCTCGCCGGCTGGGCCGCGGCCCGCGCGATCGGCCGGATCCCGTTGAGCCGGCTCTGGCCCGACCGGCTCCGGGATCGACTCCGGCCCGACCCGATCCCGGCGGCCCGAAGGGTCGACGCACGACCAGCAGTGCGCGAGGACACCGTCCCCGACTGAGGTGTGAGCCAGACCCGGGTGCCCCGACGACCGACGGCGACCGGCCCCTGCTGTGCCCCCCACCCCCGACGGCTCTCAGGTTCGTGCGATTGAGTGGACGGGTGCTGCGCTCCGTCCTCGCCCTCCTCGCCCTCGCCCTCGCCGTTCCCCTCCTCGCATCACCCGCCACCGCCGAGACCCCGGACCCCTCGGATCGCGGCGCCGCCGCCAGCGAGGCGACGAGTCCGCCGGAGGCCGCAGCGGCCCTGGCTGCGGTCGAGGACCCCGACAGCCAGGTCGGAGCACGCGACGCGACCCTGGCCCGGCGCGAGCTGCGCCGCCAGCTCGACGAGCTGGAGGGGGC
>JBAWHI010000566.1:0-2357 GCA_049593675.1 Nocardioides sp. | reverse complement strand
GACTACGACGTCGTCAAGGAGGCGCTGTCGCCGCTCGGCACGGTCTGGTTCGGCGGCGTCGCGATGCAGCCCGGCAAGCCGCAGGGCTTCGGCCACCTGGGTGAGGACCGGACCCCGATCTTCACGCTGCCGGGCAACCCGGTGTCGTCCTACGTCTCGTTCGAGCAGTTCGTGCTGCCCGCGATCCGCAAGCTGATGGGGCGCGCGCCGTACGCCCGCCCGACCACGACGGCCCGGCTCACCCACGACCTCCGGTCGCCGGACGGGCGCCGGCAGTTCGCGCGGGCGTCGTACTCGCTCGAGAAGACCGGTCCGACGGTCACGCCGGTCGGCGGGCACGGTTCCCACCTGATCGGCGATCTGGCACAGTCCGACGCGCTGGTCGTGGTGCCGGAGGGCGTCTCGATGGTCCCTGCCGGCGAGCAGGTGCAGGTGCTGAGGCTCGACGAGGAGTTCTGATGGCGCAGGGGTCTGGACGGCTCACGCACGTCGACGAGTCGGGCGCGGCCCGGATGGTCGACGTCTCCGGCAAGGAGGTCACCGCGCGCACCGCGTCGGCCTCCGGACGGGTGCTGGTCTCCGCCGAGGTGATCGCCCTGCTGCGCGGTGACGGCGTGCCCAAGGGCGACGCGCTGGCGGTCGCCCGGATCGCCGGGATCATGGGGGCCAAGCAGACTCCGGCCCTGATCCCGCTGTGCCACCCGCTCGCGGTCTCCGGCGTGACGGTCGACCTCGTGGTGGCCGACGACCCCGCGCCGTGCGTGGAGATCGCCGCGACCGTGCGGACCACCGACCGCACCGGCGTGGAGATGGAGGCGCTGACGGCGGTGACGGTGGCGGCGCTGACGGTCGTCGACATGGTCAAGGCGGTCGACAAGGGTGCCGTGATCACCGACGTGCGGGTCGAGACCAAGACCGGTGGGAAGTCCGGGGACTGGGCGCGATGAGCCAGGCCCGGTCGAGCCTGCGTGCGGAGGTCGTGGTCGCGTCCAACCGGGCCGCGGCGGGCGTCTACGAGGACACCACGGGGCCGATGCTCGTCGACTTCCTGCGTGAGGTCGGCTTCGTGGTCGACGCGCCGATCGTCGTGCCCGACGGGGAGCCGGTCGGCGCCGCGATCGCGGCAGCCGTCGACGGGGGAGCGAGGGTCGTGCTCACGACCGGCGGCACGGGGCTGACCCCGACCGACCGCACCCCCGAGGTCACCCGACCACTGCTCGACTTCGAGGTGCCCGGCATCGCCGAGGCGATCCGGGCGCACGGCGTCGCGCAGGGCGTCCCGACCGCGGTGCTGTCGCGCGGGCTCGCGGGCGTGGCCGGCTCGTGCCTGGTGGTGAACCTCCCCGGGTCGCGCGGCGGGGTGAAGGACGCCGTCGCGGTGCTCCGCCCGATCCTGGTGCATGCGGTCGAGCAGGTCGTGGGGAGCGATCATTGACCAGAGGCGTCGGGGTCCCGCGATGAGCGGCTGGCCGGTCTGGCTGACCGCGGGGGAGGTCACGCTGCGCCCGTTGACCTACACCGACGCCCGGGCCTGGCGCGACGCCCGGCGTCGCAACGCCGCGTGGCTGACACCCTGGGACGCGACCGTCCCGCCGGGATCGACCGCGCGCTCCTCGTCGTTCCGCTCGCTGGTGTGGCGACTGCACCGGCAGGCGCGGGCCGGGACGACGTACGCCTTCGCGGTCGAGGTCGACGGTCGGTTCGCCGGGCAGGTCACCATCAACAACGTGGTCCGCGGCTCGGCCCAGTTCGCGTCGATCGGCTACTGGCTGGACCGGCGCTTCGCCGGCCGGGGCGTGATGCCGCGCGCCGTCGCCCTGGTGATCGACCACTGCTTCACCACGCTCGCGCTGCACCGCATCGAGATCGCGATCAGACCGGAGAACTCCAACTCGCTGCGGGTGGTGGAGAAGCTCGACCTGCGCGAGGTCGGCTACGCCCCGAGGTACCTCCACATCGACGGTGCGTGGCGTGACCACCGCCTCTTCGCGATCACCGTCGAGGAGTGCCCGGGGGGACTGCTGGCGAGGCTGCAGTCCCAGGAGTCACAGGAGTGATTCTGCGACACACCTGTTGACCTCCGTCATGGACTGAGGTAGCGCTCATAACCTCTGACTCGTGGACCTGAGCGCACTGATCTTCGTCGCCCTCGCTGTGGCGTGGGCCGTCTACCTCGTCCCGAAAGCGCTGCGCCACCACGATGACGATGCGCGCAGCCGCACCGTCGACCGCTTCTCGCACACGATGCGGGTCCTCGCCCGCCGTGAGCCGGTCAGCCGCACGAGCGCGCGGCTGGTCGTCACTCCCGGTCGTCCGGCCGCCGAGGCCACCGCGGTCGGTGAGCCGGCCCCGGAGCC
>JBAWHI010000565.1:0-1718 GCA_049593675.1 Nocardioides sp. | reverse complement strand
CCGTCAGCCTCGAGGGAGCAATTGGCTGACATCACGCGTGCGGTCCGCACCTACCTCGACCACCTCTCGGTCGAGCGCGGCCTCGCGACGAACACGCTCACGTCGTACCGCCGCGACCTGAGGCGCTACCAGGCCTACCTCGCCGAGGTCGGTGTCGAGGACCTGGACCAGGTCAGCGAGGCGACCGTGTCGGACTTCCTGGTGCGGCTGCGTGAGGGCGATCCGGATCACCCCGCCCTCAGCTCGACGTCGGCCGCGCGTACGGTCGTGGCGGTGCGAGGATTTCACAAGTTCGCCGTCGCCGACGGGCTCGCGACCATCGACCCCGCGAGCGGGGTGAAGCCCCCGACTCCGGCCAAGCGGCTGCCGAAGGCGCTGCCGCTGGCCGACGTCGAGGCGATCCTGGATGCTGCCGGAGCTCCCGGCACCACCCTCGCGCTGCGCGACCGCGCGCTGCTGGAGGTGCTCTACGGCACCGGCGCCCGCATCTCCGAGGCCGTGGGGCTCGACGTGGACGACCTGGCGCTGCCCGACACCGAGGAGGCCGTCGGGACGGTGCTGCTGCGCGGCAAGGGCGGCAAGGAGCGCATCGTGCCGGTCGGGTCCTTCGCTCGTGAGGCCGTCGACGCCTACCTGGTGCGAGGCCGCACCGAGCTGGTCTCGGCCGGTCGCGGGACCCCGGCGCTCTTCCTCAACGCCCGGGGTGGGCGCCTCTCGCGCCAGTCGGCTTGGGCGGTGCTCGTCAAGGCCGCCGAGCGGGCCGGTGTGACCCGAGACGTCTCGCCGCACACCCTGCGGCACTCGTTCGCGACGCACCTGCTCGACGGCGGGGCCGACGTCCGCGTGGTCCAGGAGCTGCTCGGCCACGCCTCGGTGACGACCACGCAGGTCTACACCCTGGTCACCGTCGACAACCTGCGTGAGGTCTTCGCGACCGCCCATCCGAGAGCCAGGGGCTGAGCCCGTGACCGATCTGCTCGACGACATCACCGACAATGCCGCCGCCCGCGGGCTGGCGCTGTATCCGCACCAGGAGGAGGCGATCCTCTCGCTCCTGGCCGGCGACAACGTCGTCCTGGCGACGCCGACGGGGTCCGGGAAGTCCCTGGTGGCAGAAGCCGCGCACCGTGCCGCTCTCGCCGAGGACCGGGTCTCCTTCTACACCGCGCCGATCAAGGCGCTGGTGAGCGAGAAGTTCTTCGCGCTGGTGGAGGAGTTCGGCGCCGACGTGGTCGGCATGCTCACCGGCGATGCCGCGGTGAACGCCGACGCACCGATCATCTGCTGCACCGCCGAGGTGCTGGCCAACATCGCGCTCCGCGAGGGTCGGCACGCCGACGTCGGCCTCGTGGTCATGGACGAGTTCCACTTCTACGCGGAGCCGGACCGCGGCTGGGCCTGGCAGGTGCCGCTGCTCGAGCTGCCGCAGGCGCAGTTCCTGCTCATGTCGGCCACTCTGGGCGACGTCACGGAGCTCGCCGCCGACCTGACGCGGCGCAACGGCCGGGACACCACGGTCGTCGCCGACGCCGTACGCCCGGTGCCGCTGACCTTCTCCTGGCAGCTGACGCCGCTCGCGGAGACCCTGGAGGAGCTGGTGACGACCGGTCAGGGCCCGGTCTACGTCGTGCACTTCACCCAGAAGGATGCCGTCGAGCAGGCGACCGCGCTGCCCAACGCGGGGTGGGTGCCCAAGCCCGACCTCGGCACCCGACTCG
>JBAWHI010000564.1:0-3991 GCA_049593675.1 Nocardioides sp. | reverse complement strand
TCGCTCCACGTCGCCTCGAGCCCCTCCAGCGCGGGCTTGTCGGGTACCGCTACGACGCGCGTCGGTGCGGTCGTCGTCTCCGGTGCCTGGTCAGCCTGCGTGTCGGTCATGGAGGAAATCCTAGGCGCGGTGGTCGTCGACGGAGAAACCGGTTGTGTCCTGCGCCTCCGGCTGGCTGACTTGCGGCCATGCTGGAGTTCACCGAATCGCCCGCCGACGTCCTGGCCGTGGCCGGTGGGTATCTCGCCGCGGACCCCGTGGTGACCACCGTGATCGCGTCGGTGACGGCCCGGCTGGCGGTGCGACCCGGGGCCTATGGCGACCTTCCGTACAGCTGGTGGGCCGTCGTGCGCGGAGAGGACCAGCAGGTCTGTGGCATGGCCATGCGCACGGCACCGTTCGAGCCCCATCCGGCCTACGTGCTGCCGATGCCCGACGACGCCGCGCTCGCCCTCGCCCGAGCGCTGCACGAACGGAACGAGCCGCTGACGGGCGTCAACGGTGCCCTCCCGGCCGCGCGGATCGTCGCCGAGGAGACGGCGCGCCTCACCGGCGGGACCGCGAGGGTGGACGAGCATCTCCGGCTCTTCGAGCTCGGCACGCTCGTGATGCCGCCCAGCCCGCCCGGCCGCCTGCGCGCGGCCGCGGTCGACGACGCGGACCTGTGCCTGCGCTGGTTCCGCGAGTTCCACCGTGCGGCCGCCGAGCAGGTGGGTCGCGAGGGGACGCATGGCATGGGCGAGCTCTTCACGCTCGAGGACATGGTGTCGCGCATCGAGGAGCAGGTGATCTGGCTGTGGGTCGACGAGGACGAGCGCCCGGTGCACCTCACCGGCGCGAGCCCGCCCGCCGCGGGGGTGGCTCGGATCGGCCCGGTCTACACACCGCGCGAGCACCGCGGCCACGGCTACGCCAGTCGCGCCGTCGCCGAGGTCTCGCGTGTCCACGTCGACCGGGGCGTGCGGTGCTGCCTGTTCACCGACCAGGCCAACCCGACCTCGAACGGGATCTACCAGGCCCTCGGCTACCGGGCCGTCGCCGACATGGTCAACCTGCTCGTCTCCTGACCGCGGTGCTCGACGGCGTTCTGCTTTCGTGTGATCGGCGTCGGATCCCTAGACTCGGCACACGATGAGCGACACCGACGCACCCAGGCCGGCCGAGACCTTCGACGAGGTCGAGGACGCGCTGCTGTCCCGCTGGCCCGAGACCAGGCTGGAGCCGTCCCTCGACCGCATCCGCGCCTTCACCGAGCTGCTCGGCGACCCGCAGCGCAGCTATCCGGTGGTCCACCTGACCGGCACCAACGGCAAGACCTCGACCGCGAGGATGATCGACACCCTGCTGCGCGCTCTCGAGCTGCGCACGGGGCGGTTCACCAGCCCGCACGTCGAGCGGATGACCGAGCGGATCAGCATCGACGGTGAGCCGCTGGACGACGACGCCTTCGTGCGCGCGTTCAACGACGTCGCGCCCTACACGCACCTCGTCGACGCGACCGAGGCGCATCCGCTGTCGTTCTTCGAGACCGTGGTCGCCATGGCGTACGCCGCTTTCGCCGATGCCCCGGTCGACGCGGCCGTGGTCGAGGTCGGCATGGGCGGCTCCTGGGACGCGACGAACGTCGCCGATGCCTCCGTCGCCGTGGTGCTGCCGATCGCGATCGACCACGCGGCCTACCTCGGTGAGACGGCTGCGGCGATCGCGGTCGAGAAGGCCGGGATCATCAAGGAGGGGTCGGTGGCGGTGCTCGCCGAGCAGACCCCCGAGGTCGCGGCGGTCCTGCTCGAGCGGGCGAGCGAGGTCGGCGCCACCGTGGCCCGCGAGGGCCTCGACTTCGGCGTCGCCGGCCGGACGCCGGCCGTCGGCGGCCAGATGTTGTCGCTGCAGGGCCTGCGCGCCCGCTACGACGACGTCTTCCTGCCGCTCTACGGCGCCCACCAGGCACAGAACGCCGCCGTCGCGCTCGCGGCCGTCGAGGCCTTCGTCGGGGACAGCCCGCTCGACGACGAGGTCGTCCGCGGCGCGTTCGCAGAGGTGACCTCGCCGGCCCGACTGGAGATCGTGCGGCGCAGCCCGACGATCGTGCTCGACGCCGCCCACAACCCGGCCGGCGCCGAGGCGACCGGCAGCGCGCTCGAGGACTCGTTCTCGTTCTCGCCGCTGATCGGGGTGATGGGCGTCATGGGCGACAAGGACCTCGAGGGCATCCTCACCGCGCTCGAGCCGCACCTCGCCCACCTGGTCTGCACCCAGAACTCCACCGAGCGGTCGTTGCCGGCCGAGCGGCTGGCCGAGACCGCCCGCGAGATCTTCGGCGACGACCGGGTCACCGTCGCCCCGCGGCTCTCGACCGCGCTCGACCAGGCCGCCGCGCTGGCCGAGGCCGGCGAGGCGTTCGGGGATCCGCTCGGGTCGGGCGCCGTGCTCGTCACGGGCTCGGTCATCACCGCCGGCGAGGCACGCTCGCTGCTGGTCCGCCCGGGTGGCCGCTCGTGAGCGAGACACCGGTGAGCGACGGCCGAGAGCGCTCGCCACGTCGCGGCATGTGCGCCGCCGTGCTCAGCCTCGAGGCGATCACGCTCGGGCTCACCACCCCGGTGATGATCACCGTCGCCGGGGTCGCGACCGGCACCGCCCTCGCGATCGGGATCGGCCTCACCCTCGCCTGCCTGCTGCTCGCCGGGATGCTGCGCGCGGAGTGGGCCTACGCCGTCGGCTGGGTGATCCAGGGTGCGGCGATCGGACTGGGCTTCGTGATCCCGCTGATGTTCATGCTCGGCGGGATCTTCGCGCTGCTGTGGGCCTCGGCGTACTTCCTCGGCCTCAAGATCGAGCGCGAGCGGGCCGAGGCCTATGCCGCGTTCGACGCCTTCGACGGCGGCCTCGACGAGAGCCCCGAGAGTGGCCCGGAGAGTGGCCCCGAGAGCACCTCAGCCTCGGAGTCCTGACACCAGCGCCGCGAGGGCTCGGTCCAGCTCGGCGTCGGTGACGCCCCCGAACCCGATGACCAGACCCGTCAGGGTCGCGGTCCGGCAGTAGTCCGAGAGCAGGTTCACCTCGAACCCGGCGCGGCGTGCTGCCTCGCGAGCCAGCAGGGCCTCGGCCTGGGGGAGCAACCAGGTCGAGTACATGCCGGCGAGCGGACCGGCCAGCTCGGCGTACGGGGAGAGCGCCGCCGCGACCCGAGGCGCTCGGTCGGCGTAGACCCGCCGAGCGGTGCGCACCACCTTGTCGACGTACCCGTCGCGCACCAGGGTCACGAAGGCGCGCTGCACCGGCCACGGCGCGCCCTCGTGGGTGATGAGCCGCCGGGCGTTGAGCCGGTCCAGCAGGTCGGGCGGCGCCACCAGCCAGCCCAGGCGCAACGACGGGGCGACGGACTTGGCGGCGGTGCCGAGGTAGGCGACCAGCGACCGGTCGAGGCTCGCGAGCGCGGGGACCGGCGCGACGTCGTAGCGGAACTCGGAGTCGTAGTCGTCCTCGACGACGACGGCGCCGGCCGCACGGGCGGCGTCGAGCAGGGCCACTCGCTCCGGTCCGGGCAGCACCCGGCCGAGCGGGTGCTGGTGGGCCGGGGTGACGTAGGCCGCCGCGCACCCCCGCAGTCGCGGCAGCGTCACGGTGTCCGGCACGGGAAGGTCCACCACCGGGCGGCCGAGGCCGCGTACGGTCTCGACGGCCGCTCGATAGCCGGGGTCCTCCAGTGCCACGGCGCCCGGCGGCAGCACGGCGAGCAGGTGCCGCAGCCCGTCGGTGGTGCCGTTGGTGACGACGACCTCGTCGGGGTCCACGGGCACCCCTCGGGTGCGCGCGATCCGATCGGCGAGCAGCGCGCGCAGCTCGGGCAGACCGCGCGGATCGTCGTAGCCTCGCGGCGGTCGAGCTGTCGAGACCTCGCGCCAGGCCCGCCGCCAGCCGGCTGCGTGCCGGGGGTCGATCCACGGCGTGCCCGCGTCCAGACGGAGCAGCGGCCGCTCGGTCGGGGCGG
>JBAWHI010000563.1:0-2632 GCA_049593675.1 Nocardioides sp. | reverse complement strand
CGGGGTGCGTCTGCACCTGCTGGAAGCGAGCCAGGCCGGGACTCGCCGCGACCAGCCCCATCGAGGAGACCAGCCGGTCGCCGAGGAACGCACCCCACCAGGCGCCGGCCCCCGACTCGACCGTCCGACGCTCGCCGGCGACCTTCGCGACGACGAACTCGTGCGAGTCGTCGCTCTCCTCGTCCGCCCGGAGCCCCACCTGCTGCTCCCAGTCGGCGTCGGAGACGAGTCGTCGGTAGGTCGCCTCACGGTTCGGACGCGGTGGCTCGTGGACCGCCGTCGCGGTCATCACGGTCGCCGCCTCGATGTCGAAGCCCGCCTCGGCGCACGGGGCGAGGTCGGCCAGGCCGCCGTGGGCGGTCGCGATGCCGAAGGTCCGGTGCTCGATCCCCGGGAGCACCCGCGCGAAGGTCTGCTGCCAGTCGGGGAGCTCCGCTGCGCTGGGCGCCCGGGGGAGGAGCAGGAAGTTGCCCCAGCGGTACGTCGGGTTGCCGGGTGTCCGGATCGCGACGAACGACCCGTGGTCCTCGACCAGACTCCCGGCCAGCTCGGCGAGCGCGAGGTCGGTGCGGAAGGCGAGCGACTCCACCTGCATCTGGTGACCGTAGCGCCCGTGGCAGGATC
This sequence comes from Nocardioides sp., assembly GCA_049593675.1. Lineage (GTDB taxonomy): Bacteria > Actinomycetota > Actinomycetes > Propionibacteriales > Nocardioidaceae > Nocardioides. The sequence continues at coordinate 2,008 of JBAWHI010000563.1, read as the reverse complement.
GGTGCCGTGGATTCCGAGACCCGCTCCTACCGCACCGGCGACCAGGAGGTCGTCCTCGATCTCACCGGCGACTGCCGCGAGTTCGCGAGCGGCCGTGGCGACGGGCTGCTGCACGTGTTCGTCCCGCACGCCACGGCCGGGATCGCGATCATCGAGACCGGGGCAGGCAGCGACGACGACCTGCTCGCGGCACTCGGCGACCTGCTGCCCGCCGACGACCGGTGGCGGCACGCCCACGGCAGCCGCGGGCACGGCCGCTCGCACGTGATGCCGGCGGTCGTCCCGCCGTACGCCACCATCCCGGTGCTCGACGGTCGCCTCGCGCTCGGCACCTGGCAGAGCATCTGCCTGGTCGACCTCAACGTCGACAACCACGAGCGGGACGTGCGTCTGAGCTTCCTCGCGGGCTGATCTCCGGTCGTCTGAGGACCCGCCACCGAGGGCCTGCGGGCGCCCCGGAGTCGGGCGGCGCCGTGTGAGAGGGTGTTCCGGCGTTCAGACGGGGGTGAGCAGGTGAAGCGCTGGCGGTACCGGCCGATGCAGGCGGTGGCCGTGGTCGCGCTGGCGGCTCTCCTCGTCGCATCCGTCGCCGTGGCGCCGCTCTACTTCCGCGCGATGCAGCAGTCCGCGACCCGGGTCGTGCTCGAGCAGGCCACGGTCGTCAGCCGCGGGGTCCAGCTGAGCCAGACGCCGGACCAGGCCGGTGTCCGGCCCGATCAGCCCGAGCAGGTGGCCGGCACGCTGCCCGACGACCTCCACGAGCACCTCGAGCCACCCGTGCTCGGCCTCGCGACGAGTGCCTCCACCACCACGGCAGACGGCCGGTTGCCGGTCGGAGCCCTGGCCTGGAGCAGCGACCAGTGCGCCCACGTGACCTTCAGCGACGGGGGGTGCCCGACCGCGGCCGACGAGATCGCGGTGAGTGGCCCGGATGCGAAGAACTTCGGGCTCCGGCTCGGTCGCACGGTGACGGCCACCGGCCCCGAGGACGACGACGGAGCCGCGGCGTCGGGCCCGCTCGAGGTGGTCGGGATCTACGAGCAGGTCCCGTCGGACTACTGGTTCGGCCAGTCGCTGACCGGTCGCTCCGGGGTCACCAGCCCGGGTCCTCCGGCCGTCCTGCAGCACGACACCTGGTTGACCGCGCGCGAGACCTTCGGCAGCGGCGACCAGGCCTTCCCGGCGACGATCAGCAGTGCGTCGTTCCCGCTGGATCCCGAGCGGGTCGGGGTCGACGAGCTGCAGGCACTCGGCTCCGGGATCGACGGCCTCGACACCCAGACGCCCGAGTCCGGCGTTGCTCCCGTCACGGTGCTCTCGGCCCTCCCCAGCCTCGACGACGAGGTCCAGGCCCAGGTCGAGCAGTCCCGTGTGACGGTGCCGCTGCTCACGGCGCAGCTCGGCCTGCTCGCGGTGGTGGTGCTCTGGCTGGTGCTCGCCGCGATCACCGAGCTGCGGCGTCCGGAGGTGGCGATCGCTCGGCTGCGCGGCCGTGGCCGGACGGGCGCGCGCCGCCTGCTGCTGGCAGAGCTGCTGCCGCTCGCGCTCGTCGCTGCGCTCCCCGGCGCCGCCCTGGCGGTCCTGGTGGTCGCGGTCGCGAGCCGGACGGTGCTGCCCGGTGAGCCACCCCTCGAGCTGCGGTGGCCGTTCGTCGCCGCGACCCTGCTCGGGATCGTGCTGCTCGTCGTGGTGACCGTGCTGGCCGCCGCACGGGTCGCGCGCGAGCCCGTCGACCGGCTGCTGCGCCGGGTCCCTCCGCGCAGCGGACGGTGGGCCCTCGGTGCCACCGACGCCGTGCTCATCGCGGGTGCCGGAGGGGTCGTGGTCGTCTTCGCGGCCGGTGGCCTCGAAGGCCCGGCGGCGCTGATCGCACCCGGCCTGCTCGCGGTCGTGGTGGGGCTGCTGCTCGCCCACCTGACGATGCCGACGTCGGCGGCCCTGGGCCGCCGGCTGCTCGCGCGCGGTCGGGTGCGCGCCGGCGTCAGCGTGCTGGACGCGGCGCGCAACC
>JBAWHI010000562.1:0-1882 GCA_049593675.1 Nocardioides sp. | reverse complement strand
GGCTCGATCGCGACGTCCGGTCGGTGAAGCGGACCTGGTAGCCGACCAGGTCCCCGAGCTCGGTCTTCAGCTCGCTGGCGATCCGCTCCGCCACCGACCGCGCGGCGATCCGGCGCGGCTGGGTGTGGCCGATCAGCCCGCCACCGCCCTTGCCCCGGACCCCGCGACCGAGCTCGAGGCAGATCTTCGGCAGCTGGGTCGTCTTACCCGACCCGGTCTCGCCGGCCACGATCACGACCTGGTGATCACGGATGGCCGCCGCGATGTCGTCCTTGCGCTGGCTGACCGGCAGCTCGGGCGGATACGTGATCGGGAGCTGCTCGGTCATGGCCGCTCCATTGTTCCACCCCACGCTGACCTGTCACTTCTGGTCTTCCATCTCCCGCTGACCTGTCACTGGTCAGCGGGACGGAGGCAGCCAGAACTGACAGGTCGGCGTAGTAGAACGTGTTCTAGGGTTGGGGGATGGTGGAGGCACAGGAGTACGACGTCGTGGTGGTCGGCTCGGGAGGTGGCGCGATGACGGGCGCCTTCTTGGCCCAGCAGGCCGGGCTGCGCACCGTGGTGGTCGAGAAGACCGCGCTGCTGGGCGGGACCTCGGCCTACTCCGGAGGCGCCTGCTGGCTGCCGGGCAGCCAGGTGCAGCAGCGGGCCGGACTCCCGGACTCGACGCAGTCGGCGCGCGACTACCTCGCCGCGATCCTCGACGAGCCGGACGAGGGGAAGGTCGAGGCGTTCCTCGTGCACGCGCCCGCGCTGGTGGCGAGCCTGGAGTCGGACCCGGCGATCGACTTCGAGTGGCTGCCGTTCCCGGAGTACTACGACGCGCCCGGCCGGGTGCCGTCCGGCCGGTCCATCCAGCCGACCAGCATCAAGCGGGCCGACCTGCCGGCGGTGGTCGGTGAGCTGGTCCGCCCCCCGGTGGAGCGCGACCGTGCCGGCGCGGGCGGGCGCAGCACCCTGTCCGGCGGCCAGGCGCTGATCGCACGCCTGCTCGACGGGTTCCTGCGCGACGGCGGCACGGTGCTCACCGAGCTGCCGGTGACCGGCTACGTGCTCGACGAGGAGCGGGTCGGCGGGGTCGCGGCGATGACCCCCGAGGGGCCGGTCGAGATCCGCGCCCGCAGGGGCGTGCTGGTCGCGGCCGGCGGGTTCGAGGGCGACGCATCGCTCCGCGCGGAGCACGGCGTGCCCGGCGACGTGGCCTGGACGATGGCACCGGCCGGCACCAACACCGGCGAGCCGATCTCGGCTGGCGCGGCGATCGGCGCGGCCACGGACTTCCGGGGCCTCGGCTGGTTCTGCCCCGGCCTGGAGCAGCCCGACGGAGGCGGCTCCTTCACCCTCGGGTTCCGGTCCGGGCTGATGGTCGACAGCGCCGGCCACCGCTACGCCAACGAGTGCCTGCCCTACGACCGGTTCGGTCGGATCATGGCGTCCGCGCAGTCCGAGGGAGCGCCCGAGCGGATCCCCTCCTGGTTCGTCTTCGACTCACGCGAGGGCGGCGGGCTCCCGGCGATCGCGATGCCCGAGGGCGACCCCGAGGCGCACCTCGCGGCCGGCACCCGGGTCCGGGCCGACTCACTCCCCGAGCTGGCCGCGCTGATCGGCGTACCCGCCGAGGCGCTGGCGGCGAGCGTCGCACGGTTCAACGGCTTCTGCGAGGCCGGCGTCGACGAGGACTTCGGGCGCGGCGAGGACGAGTACGACGCGTTCTTCACGGGCGGTCAGGCACTCGTCGCGTGCACGCAGCCGCCGTTCTACGCCGCCCGGTTCGTGCTCTCCGACCTCGGCACCAAGGGCGGACTCGTCACCGACGAGCGAGGGCGGGTGCTGCGCGCCGACGGCACACCGATCGCCGGGCTGTACGCCGCCGGCAACT